>NZ_JBFUHK010000078.1:0-13937 GCF_056402435.1 Rahnella sp. P4_A8
AGCGTGGCGAACGTGAGTGGCATTCATCAGAGGCTGTTTCCTTTCCTMGTGGCTTGCATGAATAATTTCACCTTGCCACTGGTAAGYCTGAATATCGGGTTGTGTAAGCGGGAGAAAGCATCTCCCGTTTCATMGCCCAGTTTTTTTCAATWCCCTGCCCTGCAAACCAGATCTTTCCTTTCCCAGAGTTATTTAATTTATCGATAGCCTCCATTAACGCTGCACTGTTTTTTCGTGGAGCGTTATCGTCAAATAAATTTAGCTGCGCTACTCCATTACTGAAAAAATCAGCCAACATAACGCCAGCCTTCATATATTGATGGCCATCAACCCATATTCTCTTCAGGGAGTTTGTGGCCGAATTTATAATGTCACGAGTATCATTAGAAGGGGTCAGTAGCTTCATGGATGCTTGATTTCCATAGTATGTTTCATTATGTGCGTGTGGGCTGGTATGAAGGAAAACACTAACGAAACGGCAGAACTGGCGCTCACTACGTAGTTTTTCTGATGCTCGCTCAGCATAGTCACAAATGGCTTGATGCATATCCGAATACTGAGTTATGCGGTTGCCAAAAGATCTACTGCAGATGATCTGTTGTTTTTCTGGTGCAAACTCTTCCGGTTCAAGACATTGTTCACCTCGAAGTTCACGAACAGTCCTTTCGAGAACAACATTGAAGTGTTTTCTTATTACCCATAATGAGCTTTCAGCCAGGTCAAGTGCTGTATTAATACCCATTGAATTAAGTTTCTTACTAATTCTCCGACCAATACCCCAGACATCCTCAACAGAGATAATTGCCAGTAGCCTGCGCTGACGTTCAATATTCGATAAGTCGACAATGCCACCAGTGCCACGCCATTTCTTGGCTGCATGGTTAGCTAACTTTGCTAATGTCTTTGTTTGTGCAATACCAACCCCCACAGTTAATCCTGTATTTTTAAATACTCTATTTTTCATTTCATGACCGAAGCAATTTAGGGGCATGCAATTTATTACCCCAGATAAATTAACGAAGGCTTCGTCTATTGAGTAAACTTCGATCGAAGGAGACATTTCAGTTAGCGTCTGCATAACTCGCTCACTTAGATCGGCATAAAGTGCATAATTAGAACTGAATACATAAACCCTGGAGCTATATGTATTGTTTTTTATTTTAAAAAATGGCTCACCCATTTTAATACCAAGGGATTTTGCCTCGGCTGAGCGAGAAATAATACAGCCATCGTTATTGGAAACGACGACAACAGGCTTCCCCTGCAAGTCTGGCCGAAAAACAGTTTCGCAAGAAGTATAAAAACTATTTACGTCGATGAGAGCGAACATAATTATTTATGCGCCTTAATACTAAAAATGACCACTCCGAATATTTCTAATTCTTCTGCATTTTGAAATGAAATCGAAGAATAATCATCGTTGTGAGGTACTAGCTGTAGATAAGGATGAGTACGAAGTTCTTTCACGGTGAATTCACCTGAAACAGCAGCAATAACAATATCGCCATGTACGGCTGAAAGCGAGCGATCCACCACTAAAAGATCCCCATCACTGATGCCGGCGCCATGCATAGACTCCCCGCTAACTTTTATGAAGTAAGTGGCACTCGGATGTCTTATCAGCAATTTGTTGAGATCCAGTCTGTCCTCGACATAGTCCTGCGCTGGGCTCGGAAAGCCACAGGGCACTTTCTCAGAGAAGAGAGGAAGCATGACTGGTTGAGAAGCCTCAGTTGGTCGAATGAGCTGCATGATGTTGATTCCGATATACTGTGTTTATATACAGTATTGCTGAATGCAGCTAAGGATCAAGAAACTTGTGAAGCGATTCCTGAAAGTGCTTGAAGTGTCTGTTAATTTAGTTTGTGTGGTATCCAATATAGTTTTGTTGCCTGACTTAAACCCAGTTCAGCGAAACCGTAGCACTCTGACGGTAAGTCACCTCGGTCCCTGCTCTTCGATGAAGAACTGGCTTTCGGCACGTAATAAGAATGCAATTCAGTCCACACAGTTCTGATTCAGGATCCATGATGAGACAGTCCTGAGCGCCCCGGGCGAATATGAGTATCTCCCTGACAGCAGAAAAAGTCCCTGTTTCCACAAAGGCCACTGAGAAGCAAGTTGATAATCAAACCATTCGCTTCGTAAAAGTCCGTGAGTTGCCCCCGGCAACTGCCTGATACAGCGGGGAGTGCCCGCTGGTAGTGCTTTGGCCCAGACCGCGGCTGTTTCATCAGCGTCTACATTCCGGTCATCCTGGCCCATCAGAATTAATACCGGAGTATGTGTACCGGAAATATCTTTCGTCGCATCAGCCAGAGAATTCCTGCGTTCGAAGTCCTGGCGCGTACATTGGGAGTGGCAGGGGAGAACCGCTGCTTCTTCTGTAAACTGGCGGTCAAAAACCACGGCTTCATGTTTTTTAGCATCCTGAATATCATTCAGGGAGCGACCTTCGACTTTAAGTCGTTGCCCTGTATAGTATATGCCCTGATTACGCCAGTTTATCGCCGCACCTATCAGCACAACAAACTCAGTTGTTGTCAGTTGGCTCGCCTGCGGTACAACCCAACCTGCCTGCGAGAATCCAAGATAACCTCCGCGACTTTTTTTCAGTTCCGGCTGTTCTCTCAGTTTTTTTAACGCCAAAACCGCCTCCTCTGCGCGATCTGACATTGTCTGTGCCAGCCAGTTACCTGTACTTTTATCCACACCAGGTTTATCCCATGAAAAAACGGCAATTCCCTGTGAGACAAGGAATTTAACCAATGGAATATATCCACCTTCTGACCAGCGGTCCTGAGGTCCGTCTCCATGAACTAAAAGCACAAACGGAGGAGAAACCTTACCTGGAGGCATAATCAACGTCCCCATCAGAACATCGTTATTATGCTTAAAAGATATAGAACGTTGTTGCCCGTACCCTGAAAGATCGAAATCATATAATCGGCTAAGCAAAAAAATAATGAGAACGACAATCATAATTGAAAATGACACAATATATTTAATCATGTATAGCTCTTTATAATTTATAAAATTAAATATCAGCCGACTTTTTTAATACTTTATAGAACAGGATGTCAATGACTTAAAATTCGAAGCTCCTGACAGTAATAATCTCAGTGCTGCTGTGGGCGTTAACTTCCACTTCAGGGATGAACAAATGGAAATTAAGTGAGATTTACCAACAGTAACTGGCGGAGCTTCACCGCTATTTATCCTTAAAGCGCATCGCCAGCCACTGAGCATGCTGCTGCGTCACCAACAGTTGATCATCTTGCTCGCGCCACTGAATATCCCCTTGGCTAAGACAGCGCCTGAGCTGCTCCAGTGATGCTACCTGGAAACAGAGCGCCACCATTTTCGCCGGTGCCTGCGCAGCGACAGGCGGAAGCGCGAATTCCAGACGTGCTTGTTGATGAGTGATAATACGCAGGCAGCAGGTCCCTGAATCAAGCACATAACCGCCGTTGGTCTCCGCGCGGGCCTCCACACTGAACAACTGGTGATACAGCGCCAGCGTCTGTTCAGGTTGAGGCGAGGCAATAACGAAGGCAGACAGCGCTTGCACGCCATTAGGATGTACCTGCCAGGCGGGCTGCCAAACGGCCTGCGGCGTTTGATGTTCGCAGAAAAAACTGAAGCCGTATGCCAGGGCGCTGGCGCGGATCCGCGAGATGCAGAACCGGGCCTCAGTCTGGCTGCCGTCCGGCAATATCACCGGGCGTGAGAAGCGGGTCGGCGGTTCGCCATCGAGTTGACATTGCCGGAGGTGCTGCCATACCGCATGCGCATCCCGGGTTTTCCAGACCAGTCCGGCAAGGCCTGGCGCAACGTTCCACAATCCTCGCGAGTCTGTCTGACTGGCAGGCTCATAACCTAAAAGTTCCAGATAGTTATCTGCAAAGACGGCCAGATGGTTACTGGAGCCCATCGAATGGTGCCCCCGTGTACTGAGCTGAAATCCCATCCGCTGGAACAGGCCTTGCGCCTGATCCAGTTCTTCATCGACATTAATCACCGCGTGATCGATAACCGGAGTAATCGGCATGGTGTCTTCCTTCTGTTCTTTTTACTGATCCTGTCAGGCGGCACGACCGCCAAAATAGAGTTCGCGCATACGGGGGTCGTGTAGCAGGTCCTGCGCGCTGCCCTCCATCGCCACTTTCCCCAGCGCCAGAACATAGACCCGGTCGGAAATGTGCAGTGCCTCCATAGCATTCTGYTCGACCATTAAAATGGTCACTTTTTCCTGGCGGCGAATGGTTTGTATGGCGCTAAAAACTTCCGTAAGCATTTTCGGTGACAGCCCGGCCGAAGGTTCATCGAGCAGCAGTACTGCGGGTTCAGGCATCAGAGCCCTTGCCAGCGCGAGGATTTGTCGCTCGCCGCCGGAAAGCGCTGACGCGGGTGATTGCCATTTTTTATGTAACACAGGGTAATTTTCCGCCAGTTGGGCCATTCGCTGCTTACGTTGGCCTGGCGGTAAAAATTGTCCCCCGGTTTGCAGATTTTCTGCCACGGTCAGATTGTTGAAGACGTTGTCCAGTTGTGGGACAAACCCGAGTGAGCATTCACGGATTTTCCGGTGCACCGGAATTTTTGCCGTTTCGCATCCATCGATTTCAACCCGTCCTTCGCGCGGGGAGACAAATCCGGCAATCGATTTCAGCAAGGTGGATTTGCCGCAGCCATTTGGCCCCAGCAGCGTCACGATTTCCGCCTGTTCAACATGCAATGAAATACCGTGCAGAATATCAATCCCCGGGGTATAACCGGCGACCACGTTTTCGAGGGTAATCATACGGCCTCCTGCAATGTTGCGGTGCTTTGCCCTAAATAGGCATCCAGTACTTGCTGGTTCTGCGCCAGTTCATCCGGGCGGCAACTGGCGACAATCTGTCCGCGATCCAGCACGATGCAGCGCTGGCACAGGGTGTTTATAAAATGCATATCGTGTTCAATAACCAAAAGTGAAATACCCTGACGGCTCAGGTTGACCAACGTTTCCACCAGCTCCTGGCGTAATTTCGGGTGCACACCGGCCATAGGCTCATCCAGCATCAGCAGCGTCGGTTTACCCATCAGCGCGCAGGCAATACCCAGTAGTTTTTTCTGTCCGCCGGAAAGCGCCGCAGCAGGCAGATCTTTAACTTTGGTTAACAGCAAGGTATCCAGTAATTCGCTGGCGCGGGTCCTGTCTTCCTGTTCGGCTTTACGCCCGGAAGCCAGCCCCAGCAGACCGTTGAATAACCCGTGCTGACGAGTACCAGCAGTCATCACGACTTCCATAACGCTCATCTTTTCCGGCATGACGGGGAGCTGGAAGGTGCGTGCAATGCCAGCCTGGATGATCCGGTGGCTGGGCTGACGAGTAATGGACTGTCCATCGAATGTGATGCTGCCGCCATCCGGCCGGTTAAACCCGGAAATGGTGTTGAGCAGCGTACTTTTACCGGAACCATTCGGCCCGAGCAGGCCAAGAATCTCCCCCTTTTCCAGCGTAAATGATACGGATGTCAGTACCTGGTTGCCGCCAAAGGATTTGCTGATGTCAGCCACTTCAAGCAAACGGCTCATGAGAAAGTCCTTAATTTTTCCGGTAACAGACCACCTGGTCGTGTGAGCAGACACAGTAATAAAGCCAGACCCACCAACCCCAGGCGTAGCGCGCCAGTCAGGTCTGAACTGATGTGGAAATAGTCTTTTGCAAAGGGGATAAAGTTATACAGCCCTTCCACCAGCAACACGCCCAGCAACACGCCGCGCACATTGCCAAGACCACCGATCATCACCATGCTCCAGATAAGAAAGGTTTCCGACGAAAGCAGGTAATCCGGGCTGACATAATCGGTGTACCAGGCCAGTAACATACCGGCCAGACAGCACATCACAGCACTGCTCATCAACGCCCGGCATTTCAGCCACGGCAGCGCATAGCCCATGCAGATCGCTAACTGAGGTTGCTCGCGCATCAGGCGCAGCGCCCGCCCAAACCGGCTGGCGCCGATACGCAGGCTGGCGAGCGTGGCGACGATGACGCTGAGCAGAATAATGATCGCGAAGATACGCGTATCGGTGACGGTATCACCGGTCGACCAGGGCGAAGACAGGCCGCCAATCCCCTGCGCGCCGCCCGTCAGTTCGTCTTCATTGACGACGGCAATGCGGATGATTTCAGCCAGCGCCAACGTGGCAATGCCCCAGTAGTCCGCCGTTAGCTGACGCCCCAGCAACGCCATCAGTGCGCTGATAACAATGGCACACAGTAACCCGGCCGGGATCACCACCCACAGCGGCAACCCAAAATTGTTTCCCAGACCGACGGCATAAGCGCCGGTTCCGACAAACACAATGTGACCGAAATTCAGCAAACCGGCGTAACCTGCCTGTAAATTCAGGGCAAGCGCGATAATGGCATAGATCCCGGCAAGGCAAAGGATATGCAGTAAAAACTCAGACACGGCGGACCTCCCGGTTAAACAGGCCATAAGGACGCAGTAACAGCGCCAGCAGCAGAATGACAAACGATGAGGCGTTCACCCAGGTTACCGGGATAAACAATAAGTCGCCGCCGAACAGCCAGCTCCAGTCGATGTTGGTCACGAGGGTTTCGGTTGCAGCGATAAGAAGTGCACCAAAAATGGCGCCCATTGGATTTCCCAGCCCGCCGAGAATGGCGGCAGCGAGCACCGGCAACATCAGATCATTGCCCTGGTTGACCCATGCGCTGGCATTCATCGCCAGCATACTGCCTCCCACAGCGGCCAGCATTCCAGCCAACAGGTTGACGGTGTGGATAATTGCGCTGGCATTTAACCCGGAGGCTGCTGCCAGATCCCGGTTACTTGCCAGCGCACGGATAGCGCGACCTTGCGGCGTACGAAACAGCAACAGGCTGAACACCACCACCAGCGAAATCGTGACGCCAAGACCCCAGAGTTCGTCAGAGGAGATTCGGGTGTCCCCAACCTGCAAGAGCGCACCCACAGGCAGGGAATAATTCACCGGGGCCGACCCCTCAACCCCGAGAACCAGTGCGATCAGCACCATCGATACCGCAAGCGATCCGATCATGGCGTTAGCGGTACCGCTTTTCAGCAGTGGCTGATAAACCCAGTGATGCAAAATCATGGACAGCATGCCGCAGACCAATGCAGAAAACACGATTGCCAGAGCCAACGGCATGCCAAGACGAAGCCCGGCGGCGGTGATAAATGAACCGACCATGGCATATTGCATATGAGCGATGTTGGCGAACCGTACCAGCCCGTAAACCAGGCTTAATCCCAGCGCGACCAGCGACAAATCCGCAGTGCGAATCAATGTATCAATCAAAAACTGCAGCATGGTTTTTCCCCGATGATGTAGCGTGAACTGGCAAGATAAAGCGGCTCGTTACCGGGGAACCGGTACGCCATTAAACGCTTTCACTTTCAGGTAGGGCTGAGACATACGCTGGTTATCGGCATCCAGATTTAATGTACCGGTAATGCCGGTAAAGCCAGGCGCAACGGTTTTCATTGCCGCGATCATGGCTGCCGGATCGGCACTGTGCGCTTTGTCGATAGCTGCCGCCGCCAGCATTACGCTATCCCAGGCATAGCTACCGTACACAGAGCGAGGTTTCTCATGGAATTTTTTCTGGTACAGCTCAGCATAATTTACGCCGTGACCACCCGACGTTTTCTGGTCAATACCTGCGACTTCCATACCAACCTGCCCGTTGGTGTACTGCGCCGGGGAACCTTCAACGGCCATGGTTAAATACATGCCATACCAGGGCGTTTTATTCAGACCCAGCTCCCAGGCCTCACGGTTCAGCACAATGGCATCCTGGCCGTAGCTGGTGTAAACGTAGGCTTGCGGATGAGCGCGAGAAATTTGCTCCAGCTCGCGGCGATAAGAAGGCTGACCGCTGGCATAGAGCACTTTGGCGACCACTTTGCCCCCGGCTTTTTCAAACGCGTTGGTGAACTGCTTCGCCATACCCTGACCGTAAGCACCATCCGGGGCGATAAAGGCCACTTTGCTGTAACCGAGCTGGCGCACATCTTCTGCCGAGAAGCTTGCGGAAAGAGAATCCAGGCCAATAACGCTCCAGGAGGTAGCGCCGATTTTGCGGATATCGGTGCTGGTACCGGAAATATTGATGTGCAGCAGATTGTTCTTCACCAGATATTGCCCAACCGGAATGGTGACACCAGAGGAAAAACTGCCCATCACTAAAGGGACATGGTTAACCTGAGTTAACTTACGTACGGCATTCAGGCCTGTAACCGGGCTTTCGGCGGAATCTTCCACGATCACATGTAATGGCTGACCATTAACGCCGCCCTGGGCATTAACCTGTTCAACCGCCAGTTCAATACCACGACGCTGATCTTCACCAATGCTGGCGCTGGTGCCGGTTAAGGGCAAAATTGCACCCATGTTCACATCGGCCTGCGCCGTGCGCGCCAGACCAAACAACGTCATACCTGCCAGTGTTGACAGCATCATGCCTTGCCCGAAACGATTTTTCATGTTGGTTCTCCGGTTTGCTGTTGCCGGCTTCTGAGGCCGGTGTTTTGTCGCCTGCGCAAATGTGCACAAGCCTGCCTGGTAATGCCGAAAAAGAGCGCACTAAAGTGAATATATAAGTGCATACACTTGTGTATTAAGCAAAGACGATGCCAGATAACAGGACGTTCCCGGTATCAAGTGCTTATTTCAGGTTAAACGAATGCAAATTCATGAATAAATACAATGGAATCGAAAATATCTAAAAAACTTTCGTTTTCATTTTTATCATGGTCAATAAAAATATCTGTGTGCACAAGTGAATACACTTTGAATCATTTTAGTGCAATGCTGCCGTAAAATGGTGCGGGGAAAATCCATAAGAATAAATAAGATGAAAAATGCTTATAAATGAGTAATTTTTAATTAAAGAAAAGTGTATTCACTTTTGTGTTGAGTTGTTTTTTTTGCTGTGCTATCTATAAAAACATTACGTGAAATAATCTTTGCCGCATTTTTATTTTCGTGCTGAGCATGCGGTAAATTAAGGGGTTAATGTGGTTATCATAAAAAAGAAATCCCGTAGCGCTGACAGTGTGGAAAAGGTCTACGAGAAAGTGAAAGGCATGGCGATTGATTACTACTTTCGTCCCGGCGAACGGGTGAATGAAGTTGAGCTTGCGGCACAACTGGGGGTCTCGCGTACGCCGGTGCGTGAAGCGCTGAACCGTCTGGCAAAAGACGGCTTTATGAATTTTGTACCCAACCGGGGTTTTTACTCCCGTGACCTGACGCCGGAAGGTGTCCGCGAACTTTATGAGGTGCGAATGGTTATAGAGCAATCGACCTTTCGTTTCGCCTGCCTGCGGGCAACAGATGAAGAGATCGCTACGACCACGGCTATCTGGGAAGAAGTGAGCCAGCATCGCCCGGCGCAAACCGAACAGGATTGGGCGAAGATTGCGGAAATTGATGAGCGTTTCCACATGGAAATAGCCCGTATTTCCCATAATAGTCGGCTCTATGAAATGCTCGATAGTCTGAATTCGCTGAGCCGCTTTTTCCGGCGTATCGATCTCGAAACGCCCGTGCGCAGGAACAATGCCTATGACGAGCATGTCGAAATTATCGCAGCATTACGCCAGCGGAATATCGAAAAAGGCGTGGTGCTGATTGAGCAACATATTTCATTGAGTGCCGAGCACGCGGTTGAAGTCACAAAAGAAGGGCTTGCCAGGATTTATTTTGGGAAGCCCTGAGCCACTCTTTTCATTAGGTCCAAAACGATAATTTAATCAGCTACCAGAGGGCATTACGCGTTCCGGTAATTCATTCACAGCGTCATGCTGCGGCATTGTGCCGGGAAAATGTAGAGGATATATGCGCTCCATTCCCGAAGAGATTATTCAACAGGCGATTATCTGGCGACGTGAGATCCACACGCGCCCGGAGATTGGCTTACAAGAATTTCATACTTCCGCGAAAATCAGCAGCCTGCTGCGCCAATATGATCTTGAAGTGCATACCGGCATTGCGGGCACTGGCGTGATGGGTGTTCTTCGCAATGGCGAGGGGCCGTCTATAGCCCTTCGCGCTGATATTGATGCATTACCCATTCAGGAAAACAACGCTGTTGCATGGTGCTCTTCCTCGCCAGGCATGATGCACGCCTGTGGACATGACGGGCATACCGCCATTTTACTGGGGGCGGCGCGCTATCTCAGCCAGACCAGAGCGTTCAACGGGACGGTGTACTTTATTTTTCAGCCTGCGGAAGAGAATGCCGGCGGCGGGCGTTTAATGGTGGAAGAAGGGATCTTTACGCGCTTTCCCGTTTCTGCGGTTTATGCGCTGCACAACTGGCCGGGGCTGCCGGTGGGGGAGGTGGCCGTTAGCACAGGCCCAATGATGGCTTCGCAGGACAATTTTTTTATCACGCTGACTGGCGTGGGATGCCATGCGGCGATGCCGGAAAAAGGGGCCGATCCGGTGCTGGCCGGTGCACACCTGATTACCGCGTTGCAAACGATCATGACGCGCCGACTCTCTCCGCTGGACAGCGTCGTGATCAGCGTGACGCAACTCCAGGCCGGGGAAGCAATAAATGTCGTCCCGCAGACAATGCAATTGTCCGGCACGCTGCGTTGCCTGAGCCAGACGGCCAGAGCGCGCTGCCAGATTCTGCTGGCGGAGTATGTCGAACAGCTCGTCCGGCCATTTGGCGTCAGTGGCAGCATTCGCTGGGAATACGGTTACCCGGTAACCGTCAACCATGCGCAACAGGCAAAAATTCTGGCGGATGCCGCACGCCACGTCGAGGGGATCACGCAGGTCCACACACAGTTATCACCCTCAATGGCGGCAGAAGATTTCGCCTATTTTCTGGAAGCCTGTCCGGGCGCTTATTTGTGGCTGGGGGCCGATGGCCCAACGCCGGGCGCGGCATTACATAACCCGCATTATGATTTTAATGACCAACTTATCGCACCTGGCATCGGTCTTTGGGTATCGCTGGTGGAGAGGTCATTGGGTCCTGTTTCTGTTACTTCTGAGGATTAACTATGAGCCATATCCACTTTATTGGTGCTGGTCAAATGACCGAAGCGATTCTGCGCGCCGCCTTAAAACGCGGCGCATTAAATCCGGACGAGGTCAGCTTATCGGATATTGATCCAGAGCGAATTGAAACGCTGAAAGCGCGCTATGAGTTGAGCAATACACAAGATTTGCCAAACGCGCTGGCCGCAGCGGATCACATCATGATTGGGGTACGTCCGCAGGATAATATTGCTGATGTCGCACAACTGATTAAGCAGTATGCCGCGCCACAGACGTCGGTCATTTCTATTATTGCTGGCGTAACGCTGACCCAGTTGTCTTTGATGCTGGGCGAGTCACGCCCGATTACGCGTATCATCCCGAATACGCTGACGGATACCGGGCTGGGCTACAGCGGCGTGGCGTTTAATGCTTATGTTAACAGCGCGTCCGTAATGCCGTTTCTGGAAAGTTTCGGCAAGGTGATGGTGCTGGAAGAACGGTTGATTGACGTCTTCACCGGTTTTGCTGTCGCTGGTGTCAACTATGTCTATTATTTTGTCGAAGCGCTGGCGGACGCCGGTGTCCTTGCCGGATTAACCCGGACTCAGTCAACGCAAGTGGTGTGGGAAAACCTGGTGGGCGCGGTTGAAATGCTTAAGTTATCCGGGCGCCATCCGCGCCAGTTGATGGATATTAATAACTCTCCGGCAGGGGTTGGCATTAATGGTTTATATGAGTTGAATAAAATTAATTTCGCCGCTGGTCTGCAAAGCAGCGTTCTGGCTGCGGTGCGTCGTACAACGGAGCTTTCTGGTCAAAAATAACACTATTTTTTAACAAGGGTGGTCTATGACAGCAATTTCAACGTGTGGCTGCCATGCTGAAGGATGTAGCTCATCTAAAGTCATCAATGTGCGTGACAACCCCTGGCGAAGAATTTGATTGACAGATCAGGCCACTTTGCGGCGAAACATCCAGTACGCCGCTGAGCCTGTTATCGCTGCAATCACCAGTAGCGGCCACAGGCTTCCCCATACAATGTCCAGACTCGCATCTTTCAGGTAAATTTGTTTTGTGATGTCCGTGAAGTGCCGGATAGGATTTATCCACGTCAGATTTTGCAACCACACGGGCATGTTCTCTACCGGTGAGACATAGCCGGAAAGCAGAATCGCCGGCATCATAAAGACAAATACGCCAATAAATGCCTGCTGCTGCGTCGAACTAAGTGCAGAAATCAGCAGCCCGAATCCCACCAGCGAAAGCCCGTAAATCAACATGGTGAAGTAGAACAGTAAGACCGAACCAGAGAAGGGGATTTGATAGCCCCATATTCCCACACCGAGCACAATAGTGGCCTGCGCAATGGCGACAATCTGCGCGGGTACGGCTTTACCAACAAATATCTGCCAGGTGGCAAGCGGCGACACCAGGAGCTGGTCGAGCGTGCCTTGTTCACGTTCACGAGCAACGGACAGTGAAGTCACAATCATTACGCCGATGGTCGTTATCATGGCGATAAGCGACGGCACCACAAACCATTTGTAGTTCAGGTTTGGGTTATACCAATTGCGTATTACCAGCTCACTGTTATTCGACTTCGGTTGACCAGTCATGAGTTCTAGTTGGTAGTTTTTCACGATTTGCTGCAGGTAATTGGCGGCAATCTGCGCACTGTTCGAGTTACGACCGTCAAGAATAATTTGCAGTTTAGCTGGCTGATTGCTTGCCAAATTTCGCGAGAAATCCGCAGGGAAGTGGATCAGCAGCAGCGCTTTTTGTTTATCGAGGGTTGGCTGGATTTCCTGCGGGCTTTTTAACAGCAGCAGATGGCTAAAAGCTTTGGCGTGTGCAAAACGTTGCGTCAGTTCCACGGAATGGCTGCCATTGTCTTGGTTGTAAATCGCGATGGTGGCGTTAGTGACCTCAAGCGTGGCGGCAAACGGGAACAGAATCACCTGCAACACCACCGGCAAAATCAAAATGGTACGGGTTTGCGGCTCGCGCAGCAGGGATTGCAGTTCTTTGCGAATTAATGTCCAGAGTCGATGATACATAACTTTCCCTTAATCCAGACGACGTTTGGTCTTCAACGCCGTCAGGCCGATAAACATCACTGCCGAGACAATGAGACACAGTACGTTAACTATCAGCACCGTGGAGATATTTCCCGCGAGAAACAGGGTTTGCAGGGTATTCACGAAGTAGCGCGCCGGTATGATATAAGTCACTGCGCGGATAATCGCTGGCATGCTGTCGATCTGGAAGATAAAGCCCGAGAGCATGATGGAAGGTAAAAATGCAGCGTTCAGCGCCACTTGAGCGGCGTTAAACTGGTTGCGAGTGATAGTCGAAATCAGCAGACCCATACCAAGCGTACTGAGCAAAAACAGACTGGTAATCAAAAATAACAGTAGCAGCGAACCGCGATAGGGTACGCCGAGAATAAATACCGAAACCACCATACACAGTAGCATTGCCAGCATGCCGAGCACATAGTAGGGGAGCAACTTGCACAGCAACAACTCGGTACGCGTTATCTGCGTTGAAAGCAGGGCTTCCATAGTGCCTCGTTCCCACTCACGCGCCACGACCAGCGATGTCAGAATGGCACCGATAACCGTCATAATGATGGTTATCGCCCCCGGAATAATGAAATGCTGACTGATAGCAGCAGGGTTAAACCAGTAACGCAGTTGCACGTCAATCAGTGGCTCGACGCTTTCACCCCGGCTCTTCGAGCGCTGCTGTTGCCATACCTGCCAGATCCCTTCGACATAGCCCTGCACAAAGTTTGCGGTGTTCGGTTCGCTGCCGTCGGTAATCACCTGAACCGGCGCTGTAGCCCCGGCGCGCGCCATGTTCTGCGCAAAGTCTGTAGGGATAACCACTAT
>NZ_JBFUHK010000079.1:0-13421 GCF_056402435.1 Rahnella sp. P4_A8
ACCAAACGGTCGACTTCTTCACGTGTATTGTACATCGCAAGCGACGCGCGGCACATAGCCGGAACACCGTAGAAGGACATTAATGGCATCGCACAGTGGTGACCGGTGCGGATGGCAATACCGTATTGGTCAAGGAAACTGCCTACGTCGTACGCATGGTGTTTGCCGAGATTGAACGCAATAACCCCAGCTCGGGTGGCCGGGCCGTAGATCTGAATATCAGGCACCTGCGCCATCGCGTTGAGCGCATAGCTCATCAGTTCCTGTTCATAAGCATGGATATTTTCCAGACCCAGCTCAGTCACGTATTCCATTGCCGCACCCAGCCCCATAATTCCGCCGGTGTTGGGTGTGCCCGCTTCAAAGCGCCACGGCGCCGCCGCGAATGTCGTGCCTTCGGTCAGACTGACATGTTTGATCATTGAGCCGCCACCTTCCCACGGAGGCATCTGATCCAGCAACGCCTTGCGGCCGTACAGAATACCAATACCGGTCGGCCCGTAAAGTTTATGTCCGGACCAGACATAGAAATCACAGCCCAGCGCCTGCACGTCAACCGCATGATGCATGACCGCCTGCGCGCCATCGACCAGGACGGTCAGACCAGCAGCCTTCGCCTGAGGGATGATTTTTTCGATCGGGTTAACAGTGCCCAATACATTGGAAACATGTGCCAGCGTCAGTAATTTTGTGCGTGGCGTGATCAGCGATTCAAGCTGTGACAAATCCAGCTCACCTTCGGGTGTCAGGTGCCAGACATCGATATGAAGGTCACGTTCTTTCGCCAGCATCTGCCATGGCACGATGTTCGCGTGGTGTTCCATTTCAGTCAGAATAATGTGGTCGCCGGCGTGTAAAAACTCACGTCCCCAGGTATTGGCGACCAGGTTAATGGCTTCCGTGGAACCTTTGACGAAGACAATTTCTTCCGCCGATGCGGCATTCATGAAATGGGCAGCCTGAGTGCGGACGTTTTCCATCTGCTCAGTCGCTTCCGCGCTCATGGTGTGAATACCACGGTGAACCGCAGCATAACCTTGCTCGAAGAAAGACATTTCTCGTTGAATAACCTGATGCGGTTTCTGCGCGCTGGCCGCGCTGTCAAGGTAGGCCAGCGGCTGGCCGTTAACTTCACGGCTCAGCACAGGGAAATCGCTACGTACTCTTTCCAGTGGAAAACTCATTACTTACCTCGATTTAGTCTGCCTGCAATACGGGCAATGACGACTTCACGCAGGGTTTCATTCTTAATGGCTTCCGTCAGTTCGGCAGCAAAAGCAAAGATGATCATTTGCTGAGCATCCTGCCCGCTGATCCCACGGGTACGCAGATAGAAAAGCTGTTCGTCGTCGATACGACCCACTGTCGCACCGTGGCTGCACTTCACGTCATCGGCATAAATTTCCAGCTGAGGTTTGGTATCAACCTCAGTGTGTTTGCCCAGCAACAAGTTGTTGTTGGTCATTTTGCCATCAGTTTTCAGTGCGTGCTGGGCCACTTTAATCATGCCGTTGAAAATCGCTTTAGCGCGATCGTTCACGATCACTTTGTGCAACTGTTTGCTGTTGCAATAGCCTTTATTATGTTCCAGATACGTCCGGGTATCGGCAATCTCAGAATCAACCGGCAGAACCAGACTGTTGATATCCAGATTGCTGTTTTCGCCGTTAAGCTGCGCGCTGGTGTTATTTCGGGTCAGGCCCGCACCCAGCAGGAAACTGTGGCTGGAAACACGTGCATCGCGCCCGATGACCAGATCATTATGCGAGAAGTGGAAACTGGCCTGGCTTTCAAAGGCCAGTTTGTAATGCGTGAAATCTGCATTATCGCCCACATTTATCGTCATACGTGCACCGGTGAAATGTCCCTGGTCGTTCAGACTCAGGTAATGCTCGATAACTTCTGCATTCGCACCATTCTCAATCGCCAGGTGATAACGATGATGAACGGTATTCATTTCGCGCGACTGGTCACGACCACTGCTCAGATGGAGCAGATACAGCGGTTTCTCAGCGTGCTTGCCTACAGGCAAACGCACAGAGAAAGAATCCTGCGCCAGACTTTCAGTCAGATGTAAAAACACCTCTGACTGAATCGGATCCGGTAACGTTTGTTGCGCGGAAGGGCTCAGTTTTTCGATTTCAAACGCACCGGTATCGCTGTCGCTCAGGCTCGCATCAAAACGGCCATCCACGAAAACCAGACGGTAGCACTCCAGTGGCAGCGCAAGGGATTTGATTTTCTCAACCGTCAGCGCCTGCTGCTGAGGAGCAAAGAACTGATTGCCCAGCAGTGAAGAAACCGGCGTGTATTTCCAGTCTTCCAGTTTGGCATGCGGAAAACCGAGGCGCAGCACCTGTTGCCAGTGAGCATGCGCGTGGGGGGATTGCTCACCGCCACGGCTTTCAAAAAGACGGTAAAGTTGCTGCATGGCGTGCGAACTGCCCGCCGCAGGGACATTACTCTTCGTCGGTAAGCCAGCCATAACCTTGCTCCTCTAACTGTTTAACCAAGGTGAAATCGCCGGATTTAACAATGCGGCCCTGATACAGAACATGCACGTAGTCAGGCTTGATGTAGTCGAGGATACGCTGGTAGTGGGTGACAATAACGAATGAACGTTTGCCGTCACGCAGTGTGTTGACACCATCAGAAACAATCTTCAGCGCATCAATGTCCAGACCGGAGTCGGTTTCATCAAGGATGCACAGGTTTGGTTCAAGCGCTGCCATTTGCAGAATGTCGTTACGCTTTTTCTCGCCACCGGAGAAACCTACATTCACTGAACGGGTGAGCAAATCGGCAGGCATCTTGAGCATCGCGATTTTCTCTTCGATGAAATCTGCGAAGTCAAAACGATCCATCGGCTCCTGCCCGCGGTATTTACGCACCGCATTCACTGCTGTTTGCAGGAAGAAATGGTTGGTCACACCAGGGATTTCTACCGGATACTGGAAAGCCATGAATACGCCTTCGCCAGCACGATCTTCCGGCGCGAGTTCCAGCAAATCTTTACCGTTGAAGATGACGGAACCGTCAGTGACTTCGTAATCTTCACGGCCAGCCAGTGTCGCGGAGAGCGTACTTTTACCTGAGCCGTTCGGGCCCATGATGGCGTGTACTTCACCCGGTTTGATCTCCAGATCAAGTCCTTTCAGAATTTCCTTTTCTTCGACACGGACCTTCAAATTCTTAATGCTTAACATACGTATCCTTGAGTTTGCGCCTGGGCGCTCATAATTCTGTTTTATGCTGTGACTTTGAGAACTCACACCTGCACGTCGCACACATCACACCATGCTGCGACGGCAGGGAAAACGTACGGCGAATTAACCGACGCTGTGTTCAAGGCTGATCGCCAGCAGTTTCTGTGCTTCGACAGCAAACTCCAGCGGCAGCTCGGAAAAGACATCTTTACAGAAACCATTCACAATCATGGAAATAGCGTCATCTTCGCTGATACCACGTTGCAGACAGTAGAACAGCTGGTCATCGCCGATTTTTGACGTCGTGGCTTCATGTTCCAGCTGAGCCGTATTATTGCGCACTTCAACATACGGGAACGTATGCGCGGCACTGTCGGCGCCAATCAGCATGGAGTCACACTGCGTAAAGTTACGGGCATTTTCTGCACTTGGCAGGATCTTCACCAGACCGCGATAGCTGTTCTGGCTGTGACCGGCGGAAATCCCTTTGGAAATAATGGTCGACTTGGTATTTTTACCAATGTGGATCATCTTGGTACCGGTATCCGCCTGCTGTTTACCACTGGTCAGCGCAACCGAGAAGAATTCACCGATTGAGTTATCACCTTTAAGAATAACGCTTGGGTATTTCCAGGTGATAGCTGAGCCGGTTTCAGACTGCGTCCAGGACATCTTCGAGCCAGCGCCTTCGCACAATGCACGTTTAGTCACGAAGTTCAGAATACCGCCGCTGCTGTCTTTGCTGCCGGAGAACCAGTTCTGCACGGTGGAATATTTCACTTCCGCGTCTTTGTGCAGGATGACTTCAACCACCGCTGCGTGCAGCTGGTAGGTATCACGTACCGGCGCGGAGCAGCCTTCGATGTAACTGACATAACTGCCTTCGTCAGCAATCAGGATCGTACGTTCGAATTGACCGGTTTTCGCTGCATTGATACGGAAGTAAGTCGACAGTTCCATCGGACAACGCACGCCTTTAGGCACGTAAACAAAAGTACCATCCGAGGCCACTGCCGCATTCAGCGCCGCAAAGAAGTTATCCTGCGCAGGTACGACGGTACCCAGGTATTTGCGCACCAGATCAGGGTATTCATGAATTGCCTCACCAAATGAGCAGAAAATGACGCCCGATTCAGCCAGCTTATCGCGATACGTTGTGGAGACAGATACGGAGTCAAAAATCGCATCAACGGCGACTTCTTTGCCTTCACGAACCGGAACGCCCAGCTGTTCGAAAGCCTTTTCAACTTCGCTGGTCAGATAATTATTCGCTTCGCCCGCAGGAACACCGAGGGACTCGCCGCCCGATTGCTGCGTCGCCCCCGGTTGTGAGCCACAGCTATCATCGCAGCTGCCACAAGATGGCGCGGAATAATAGCTGTAATCCTGGTAATCCAGAGGCGTGTAATACGCCTTCAGCCAGTGTGGCTCTTCCATTTTCAACCAGGCATGATAAGCCTGCAGACGGAACTCCAGCATCCACTCAGGCTCGTTGCGCTTAGCGGAAATCGCACGCACCACATCTTCGTTGATGCCTGATGCTAATTCATCGGTTGCCAGCTGGGTAAAGAACCCTTCCTTGTAATTCGTCCCCTCGCCGACCCAAGACTGCACATCATCTGGAATTTCTACGTTGCTTCGTGACATGTTGGTTACATCGCTTTGTTTACAATAATCTTAGAAACAGAAAGTTTTAAACACCGAAACTTTCGCCACACCCGCAGGCATGCTGAGCTTTAGGATTATTGAATTTAAATATCTGATTCAGTCCTTCGCGGACAAAATCTACCTCGGTTCCGTCGATGAAAGGCATGGCCTTCAGCGGAACAAACAGCAAAGCGCCGTCATGTTCAAACACCAGGTCATCGCTGGCCGGTTGTTTGGTTAAATCCAAAACGTAGCCAAAGCCAGCACAGCCCGATTGTTTCACGGAAAGCTGGAGACCTTTGACTTCGGGATCCTGAGCCACCAGAGTATTAATCTGTTTCGCTGCAGAATCTGTCAGGCTAACGCCTTGCCATACGTTGTCGTCTAAAGAGAAAGAGCCGACAGTTTCAGTTTGCATCTGTCTTACCTCATAATTTTACGGTCATAGACAAGACCTATTGTCTCTATTCTAGTGATAACATTAATCACTTCAACCTCTTGTTTTAAGAGGGTATAGCGATTACACACGAGGAAAGACACTCAATGTGCACCGTCTTTACATCTGGCCACTGGCGGGTCTTGAACACCGCGACCATCAACTGATTGAATAAATTGTCAATTTTTTGTTAAAAATTGAAATAAACCTTATAAAAGGTAAGGTTTAATAGCTTTCATTGTGTCTATTATAAAACATTCATCGGAAATGCCTATTTATGAATTCGCCATATTTGAAGAATTAAAGCTCTTTTTGCTTACTGGCTTAATTACACAAAAATAAAAAAACCGGATGAAAACGTTGATCCGGCGATTTTTTGCCAATATGATGTTCATTATTTGATAATGATTATCATTCAGATAACCCGGAATACTGAGAATGACTCAATCGGTAAATGCGTGGTTGCAAGGCAAGATCGACGAATATAAATCGAGTGTCCGCGATGCCACCGTGGATTTTTATATGGCGGATGCCGCCTTACGACGCCCGGATGCACATCTTTGCCAGCTCAAACGCTTCAACAGCATCTGTCTGGATATGGCCAATCTGTGCCTGCAAAACGGGGATGATCACAGTTATCTTCATGCGTTATGCAAATTACATAACCGCCTGATCCTGGAAATCAACAGCGTGGTTCGGTGTGAACTCTTCCGTGTTCAGAGTTACCATTTAGCACGGCACACGTTAAAACTCATTTGTCAGTATTATGCCATGATGGGCATCTGGGAAAAAGCAACGGCATTTCAAACTGACTTTGCCAAACGCGTTCCGTTCCAGCTTTGATGTGCTTTCAACAGGTTACTTCCCTTTACTAAGTCAAATAAAAAAGCGGACACATTCATCATGCATCCGCCTGTCCACTTTCTGACTGTATGATCAGTGTTGATTAACAGCCTGTATTAATGTTCGATTACCATGGTCGTCAACCGCGATACGCAGCACAGATTCCCTTTCTGATCAAAAATCTCAATCTGCCACACCTGACTGCGGCGGCCGGTGCGCAATGCGCGGCAAACACCGCGCACATGCCCTTCCCGTGCAGACTGCATATGGCTGGCATTAATTTCCACGCCCACTACAGTTTGATTTCCTTCGCAGCATAAATAACCCGCCATTGATCCCATCGTTTCGGCCAGAACAACAGATGCGCCGCCGTGCAGTAAACCAAAAGGCTGTGTTGTGCGTACATCCACCGGCATGGTCGCTTCGAGGAAATCCTCACCCAACTGCGTGAACTCAATCCCCACATGGCCCACCATACATCCTTGACTGCGCTGATTCAGGGCTTCAAGCGTGGTACTCCGTTTCCAGAATGACATAATACTTCCTTATTGTTAGGGGATGATTTCCAGCAGTGCCTGTAACGGATGGCGAACACCGTTTCCTTCGATTCGTTTTACCTGGCTGCGGCAGGAATAACCGGTTGCCAGACAGCGCTGGCGTGGCAACCGTTGCAAAGAGGTATGCCAGGAAAGCTCATAAATTCCCAGTGAGTTTTCGAGATTCTTGGTTTCATGACCGTACGTCCCTGCCATTCCGCAACACCCGACACTGACGTTTTCCAGCTTCGCACCGTAGCGGGCAAAGATGTCGCCCCACTGTTTGCCGCTGTTGGGCAAGGCGGTGCTTTCCGTACAATGTCCGAACAGATACCAGGACTCGCCACTTTGTTGCTGTGCCGGACGCTCAGCCAGCCAGCTGTCAAGCCATTCATGCACAAGCTGGACCTGGAACGATCCGCGTGTGTCACCGAGAATTTCTTTATATTCATCGCGATAACACAGTACCAGCGCAGGATCGACCCCCACCATCGGCATTCCCAATTGCGATACACGGTTAAGGAACAGTGACGTTTTCTTCGCTGTTTTGGCAAAGCGGGTCAGGAAACCTTTTATGTGCTGCGCTTTGCCATTAGGTGAGAAAGGCAACAGAACAGGTTTAAGGCCCAGTTTTTCAATCAGACGGATAAAATCAGCAACGACCTGAGCATCATAAAAACTGGTAAACGGATCCTGTACGACCAGCACGTATTCACCACGCCGGGCAGGCGGAATGGCTTCCAGTTGTTCAAGCGTCATCTTACTGGCGCGATGCCCTGATAACTGCTCGCGCAGTGTCGGAGAAGACAGCAAAGGCAAATCAACCATGCCGATATTTTTTCGGCTCATCTCGCGCAACCAGGGTTGCCTGAGGAAGAAGTTGAACACCTTGGGGGCTTTGGCCATCAGGGGGGCATAGCTTTCAACACTCGCAACAAAATGGTCGCGTGCCGGGCGCAGATAACGCGTGTGATAAAGCTGCAGGAAACGTGAGCGGAACCCCGGCACATCAATTTTTATCGGGCACTGCGTCGAGCAGGCTTTGCAGGCCAGACAGCCGGACATTGCCTCTTTCACTTCATGGGAGAAATCATATTCGCCTTTATTAGCATGCCAGGTGTTACGCGTACGTTCGATCAGGCTGCGGAAACTCATGCCTTTCTCCGGCAGCGCATTCTCAAGCGCCAGCGGATCTACACCTTGTTCTGACAATAAACGCAACCATTCGCGAACCAGACCCGCGCGACCTTTTGGCGAGTGGATACGGCTGCCGGTAATTTTCATTGACGGACACATCGGGCTTTTCACATCAAAGTTAAAGCACAGGCCGTTACCGTTACATTCCATCGCACCGCGGAATGACTGACGGACTTCCAGCGGAATACGGCGATCCAAGGTTCCGCGTTTTGGCGCATCGACTTTCATCATCGGTTCATCGCACTCAAGCGGCGCGCAGATCTTACCGGGATTCAGGCGGTTATCCGGATCGAATACGGTTTTGATCCGGCGCAGTTCATGGAACAGTGCTTCGCCAAAGAATGCCGGACTGTATTCTGCACGGAAACCCTTTCCGTGCTCTCCCCATAGCAAACCACCATATTTAGCGGTCAGGGCTACGACTTCATCGGAGATTTGTTTGAGCAATATCTCCTGTTGCGGGTCACACATGTCCAGTGCGGGACGCACATGCAATACACCCGCATCGACATGCCCGAACATGCCATAACTGAGATGATGACTGTCGAGCAGCGCACGGAATTCGACAATATAATCCGCCAGATGCTGGGGAGGCACACAGGTGTCCTCCGCAAACGGCAACGGTTTAGCCTGCCCTTTGGCATTACCCAGCAGACCGACGGCTTTCTTGCGCATATTATAAATACGCTCGATACCAGCCAGATCAGCGCAAATCTGGTAGCCAATCACACCGCCTTCTTTATCACTTATCAGGCTATCAAGGCGTTCGCACAACGCACTGACCTGAGTTTCAATCAGGTCTGCATCATCTCCGGCGAACTCAACAATGTTCAGTCCCTGCATGTCTTTGCCTTCAACGTCGGTGATGTAATCACGAACGCTGTGCCAGACAATGTCTTCTCGCGCCAGATTCAGTACTTTGGAATCGACGGTTTCAACCGATAGCGCCTTCGCCTCCACCATAAAAGGCGCATTACGTAACGCTGAATTAAAGGAGTCGTATTTGATATTGACCAGACGACGCACTTTGGGGATCGGCGTGATATTCAGACGCGCCTCGGTGATAAAGGCCAGCGAGCCTTCTGAACCGGTCAGAATGCGTGTCAGGTTGAAGGTTTGCAGATCGTCACTCAGCACATGGCGCAGGTCGTAACCTGTGAGGAAACGATTAAGTTTCGGGAATTTTTCAATCACCAGCGCGCGGTTATCACGACAACTGTCCAGCACGGTGCGGTAAATCCGTCCAATGACCGAATCCTCTTCACCCAGCTTATCGGCCAGCGCCGTCGGAATAGCGGTGGTATCCAGCATGTCGCCACCGAGAACAATCGCACGGACACCGAGAACGTGGTCAGACGTTTTGCCGTAAACCAGCGAGCCCTGACCGGAGGCATCGGTGTTAATCATGCCCCCCAGCGTCGCACGGTTACTGGTTGATAACTCGGGAGAGAAGAAAAAGCCAAACGGGCGCAGATAATCATTGAGCTGATCTTTGATCACCCCGGCTTCGACCTTGACCCACCCTTGTTCCACGTTGATATCCAGAATGCGGTTCATATGACGGGACATATCAACCACAATGCCGCGGTTCAGTGACTGACCGTTGGTACCGGTACCGCCACCGCGCGGAGTAAACACGAGTGTTTTAAAACGTTCCTGCCCCGCAAGGCGGGCAATCAATGCAACGTCTGACGTTGCGATGGGGAATAAGACCGCATCCGGCAGCAACTGATAGACGCTGTTGTCCGTCGCCATCGTCAGCCTGTCGGCATAAGTTGTTGTGACATCACCCGTAAAACCGTTGCTTTTTAATGCTTCCAAAAAATCGAGCACCAGCTGGATGACACCCGGTGCCTGAGAAATCTGTGGGATCATTGAATTATGACTCTGTCTTTGTTGTATGCCTGGCGGGCCCGAGGCGACCTGCCGGATCTGCCGGGCAGATCCACCCTGTTCTTTATCCAGAATAAAAACTAACATACTTCGTTTTTAAGCGCTCCGTCTGGTTCACCTTTGTTGCAGATGTTTCATGACGTACCGCAAAAAGCACGTACGGCAACAACGCCTTGCAACTAATTATGTGGCGGGCTATCCAAAAGCCGTCGTATGTTCCATGCTTATTTTTAGCCCCCTGTTTATGAATATAGTGTTTGGAGGCACAGGGTTTGTGCCTTACTTCGTTTATCACATTGAGAAACATGAATGAATCTCCCAATTAAACGTTATGACTTGCCCCAGATTATGTTTGGGGTGCTATTTATTGCCCTGATGACCGTTGCCAGCATCTGGATTGTACAGCCCTTTATTCTCGGGTTTGTCTGGGCCGGGATGGTAGTCATTGCCACATGGCCATTAATGATCAAGCTCCAGCGCCTTCTCTGGGGACGCCGTTTTCTGGCCGTCATTATCATGACGCTGTTGTTGATCTTATTATTCGTCTTGCCTATCGCCTTGCTGGTCAGCAGCGCCGTGGAAAATGGTGCGCCGCTGGTCGAAATTGCGAGCCATCCTTCATCGTTACATATGCCTGATTTTCAGTGGCTGAACGCGATCCCGCTGGTGGGTAATAAGCTTTACAACGGCTGGCATGCCCTGATCAATGGCGGCGGGAACGCGCTGATGAGCAAAGTGCAGCCCTACGTCGGACAAACAGCAGCCTGGTTTGTGACGCAGGCAGGTCATCTGGGCCGTTTCATTGTCCACTGTGCGCTGATGTTATTGTTCAGTGCCCTGCTTTATAGCCGTGGAGAAAATGTTGCCATGGGTATCCGCCATTTCGCGGTGCGACTGGCAGCAGAACGTGGTGATGCAGCCGTTATTCTTGCCGGTCAGGCAATCCGTGCCGTGGCGTTAGGTGTCGTTGTTACCGCCATTGTTCAGTCAGTTCTGGGTGGGATCGGACTGGCCATCGCTGGCATTCCTTATGCCACCGTGCTGACCGTCGTGATGTTCGTGTGCTGCGTCGCGCAAATCGGTCCGTTACTGGTTCTGATACCGGCCATCATCTGGCTGTACTGGTCCGGCGACAATACCTGGGGCACCGTTCTGCTGGTATGGAGTTGCGTGGTTGGTTCCCTGGATAACGTGCTTCGCCCGGTTCTTATCCGCATGGGTGCGGATTTACCGATGCTGCTTATCTTGTCCGGTGTTATTGGTGGTTTATTTGCTTTTGGCATGATTGGCCTGTTTATCGGACCGGTCGTGCTGGCTGTCTCATATCGTCTGATTTCGCTTTGGGTCAATGAGGCTCCTGAGCCTGACATGGAACCTGAAGAAGCACTAAAAGCGCTGGATGAATAATTTTGTTGCGTTTTAACTGACCACCGGCGCTGCCCCTGATAATTCAACCGGGCAGCGCTTTTTTTTATTCCTGCTTCCTTCCTGAATGACTCACACTAAAAACACTTCTTCTCATCAATTAGCATGAGAATAATATCTATTAGGAGAATTCTTACAGACTAAATACCTTGAGAAACTTAGTATTATTAACAGTTCGGATTTCAACCCACTGATTTATATACAAGCTTCCCCCTGAGCTGGTATATCCCAAATTGCTGTGTGYAGTCTTTGCCTGTCTGCTATGACGGGCTTTTTTTTTTATTTCTTTTCCTCACCGTTCTATTTATCCCGTAACCCGCTAACCGTTATTTTTATTCCCGTAACTTCCATCCCGGTAAAAAAGAAAAAGGCCGCCACCCGAAAGTGACAGCCTTAGCGTCAGTCATTAGTCATTTATTTACTTTTCAGCTAACGCTAACCAGGTCTGGACAACGGTATCCGGGTTGAGTGACAAACTGTCGATTCCTTCTTCCATCAGCCATTGCGCGAAGTCCTGATGATCTGATGGCCCCTGCCCGCAAATACCGACATATTTCCCCTGCTTCTTAGCGGCTTTGATTGCCATCGACAAAAGGGCTTTAACGGCTTCGTTTCGTTCATCAAAGAGTTCAGAAACCACGCCGGAATCACGATCCAGCCCCAGCGCAAGCTGCGTCATGTCATTAGACCCAATAGAGAATCCGTCGAAGTGCTCAAGGAACTGATCTGCAAGCAATGCATTTGACGGTATTTCACACATCATAATCACTTTCAGGCCATTTTCGCCCCGTTTCAGCCCCTGACTCGCCAGCTCTTTAACGACAGCTTCAGCCTGTGCCACGGTACGAACAAACGGGATCATCACTTCAACGTTAGTCAGCCCCATATCATTGCGCACGCGCTTCATGGCCTCACATTCCAGCGCGAAACAATCCCGGAAGCTGTCAGAGACATAACGACCCGCACCACGGAAGCCCAGCATCGGGTTTTCTTCGTGAGGCTCGTATTTTTCGCCGCCGACCAGATTGGCGTATTCATTCGATTTAAAATCGGACAAACGCACAATCACCCGTTTCGGCCAGAATGCAGCGCCGAGCGTCGCGATCCCTTCCGTCAGACGTGCCACATAATATTCACGCGGGCTGTCATAGCCCTGGATCATCTTATTGATGGTTTCCTGCAACTCCGCCGGCTGCTGATCAAACTCCAGTAATGCTTTGGGATGAACACCAATCATACGGTTAATAATGAATTCTAAACGCGCCAGCCCGACACCTTCATTCGGCAGACAGGCAAAGTCGAATGCGCGGTCAGGGTTACCGATATTCATCATGATCTTCAGCGGTAATTTTGGCAGCTCATCAATTTCAGAGCTCTGCACGGTGAAGTCCAGCTCATCCTGATAGACGTAACCGGTATCGCCTTCAGAACAGGAAACCGTCACTTTCTGGTTTTCTGTCAGTTTTTCAGTGGCATCACCACAACCGACTACCGCAGGAATACCCAATTCACGCGCAATGATGGCTGCGTGACAGGTACGCCCGCCGCGGTTGGTGACAATCGCCGATGCCTTTTTCATGATCGGCTCCCAGTCAGGGTCCGTCATGTCAGTTACCAGAATATCACCTGCCTTAACATGGTGCATTTCGCTGATATTATGAATGATTTTTACCGGCCCGGCCCCAATGCGATGGCCGATAGCGCGGCCTTCAACCAACACTTTACTGCTGCCATTTAGCTGATAGCGTTCCATCACCTGACCGTTTGAACGAACTGTCTCCGGACGTGCCTGCACGATATAAAGGTTGCCGTTATGGCCATCTTTCGCCCATTCGATATCCATCGGACGACCATAGTGTTTTTCAATCAATAATGCCTGACGTGCCAGTGCCTGCACTTCGTCGTCCGTCAGGGAGAAACGGGTGCTCTGTTCAGCCGGCACATCTTCAATCTGAACCTGTTTGCCATGTTCCTGGCTCGGAGCATATACCATGCGAATTTTCTTCGAGCCCATCGTACGGCGGACAATAGAAGGCTTATTCTTTTCCAGCGTAGGTTTATGTACGTAAAACTCATCAGGGTTAACCGCACCCTGAACGACCATTTCACCCAGACCATAAGCCGAGGTGATAAAGACCACCTGATCAAAACCCGACTCGGTATCAATGGTGAACATCACGCCTGCAGAAGCGAGATCAGAACGCACCATGCGCTGCACACCAGCAGACAGCGCCACGC
>NZ_JBFUHK010000080.1:0-13069 GCF_056402435.1 Rahnella sp. P4_A8
ATATTAAATTGCCCCATGATTTTGCATGATGAGTGTATTCTGCATGGGTCTTCGTAAGTGATATTTGTAAAACTTGTCATTTCGCAAGAGAAATTTGAACTCATCATTGGCTCCAACACCGAAAAAATCTGATACTTATAATTTATTGAGTTTATTGCCTTGGCCATCATTCCTTACCATAACCTTTCCCCCAAAGAAATGATTACCTTCTACAACATTATTATCGGCATAATCAGGATAAAACTTAAGGCTTCCTTCCCTCGGTTTATCCCCGCAATCAAATCCTGATAAGTCCCGGTTCTGCCGGGATGCCAGCCAGATGCCTACGGGTTCATTCACAAAGGTATTGTTGCGAATAACGTTGTAGTCGCTGTGCTGCCAGCGGATCACAGATTTTCCTGTGCTGAAATGCTCGCCGCAGTTCTTATACAGAAACACCCCCCCTGCCCCGTTGGATTCAAAACGGTTGCCTTCAATCAGGTTGTAAGCAGACGAATCGACGGCTAATCCTTCACGCTTCCCCTTGCCGAAACGCTCATGGCCGTTGTCGATGATCTGGTTATCCACAACTTTATTATTACGCGAGGAATGCTCCAGGTAGATACCGGACATATACGAGTCGCGGACAATCGAGTGGCTTAACGTTGAATGAGTCACGTAATCGTCAAAGTAAATTCCTACGCGTCCGCTGCCGGTCACTTCAACATTCTCAAGGGTGATCCGCGTGGGTGTCCGGCGGTAGTTCTCTTCGTGGTTCGGGCTGAGTTTATTGGCTGCGATGTCTGAAGTGATACGGATGCCGCTGCGGGTGAAGTGTCGCACTTTGCAGTTACGGACGGTGACATCGGATAATGGCTTACCCTTGCTGTTGATCATTATGCCAAAAGGGCGTTCATTGTCCCCCTCCAGCACCGCTCCCCGGCAATCTAACGTGGTATTGCTGCTGGTGATGATGACCGCTTCTTTATAAACGCAGTGAGGGGACAGCGTGGTGTTGCCGCGCACCTCAGGCAATTCGCACTCATGAGAGTGCATCGAGGGAACTGCACCGGCACAGGCAGAAAGAAATAAAGGCAGAAGAACAGCTAATGAGAAATATGCACAGGGTGGAACTGATAAACGTTTTTTGCATCTGTGCATATTCCTCTGCCTGTTTTTGAAGGTTAATCGTTATGAAGGCTGATGTTTGGTGTAATTCATAATCAGTTTCTGACTGATAAATACCGGGTGATATGGGTTATCAGTCGCTGTGGCGATATCCACTTTATTGCCACCATAAAATACGGCATTAATCTGCGTATTCTTCAGCAAGTATAGCCGGAACTGCTTAAACAGCTTCGCATCGGGTTTAAACCCTGACTGCCAGAACTGGTTCAGATGTCCCTGATACGTAATGCCTTTAATGTCATAGAGCGCGTTGCCCATCACTTTCAGCGGCTTGTTATGAATAAGCGCGGAGAGACCCGCGGTGCTGTTAATCGTGACTACGGCTTTCGAGTGGGTCAGCAGTTCCGGCATCGGCAGATCATGCACGTAGATCACACGGTCAGCGATGTCGTATTTTTTGCCAAGCTGGCGGATCAGCGGCCCGTATAAGCGGTGCCCTCTGTCCATCGGGTGATGTTTGATCACCAGATACTCAGCGGAAGGGGCTTTTTTGGCAAACGAGTGCATCACTTCATTGATGTAATCACGCACATCCTGATACGGGCTGTGATTGCGGATCTGACTGTCGTTATATACCTGCAAAATGGCCAGATAATACCGCTGATCCAGATCCGTCTGCAGTTGCTGCAAAATGTTGCGCTGGCGGAAGGCGTACAGCTTTTTACGCCAGGCAGCACGGGTCCAGCAGCGCGCCTCATACCACGGCGAGAAGGATTTGTGATGGCGATATTTTGGGAAGTCGTGCCGGTAGCGCCAGCCCGCCAGGTAATACACGGCCGCATGACGCACGCGCTGCCAGCCTGAAGGTTTCAGCTGTTCAACTTCCGGCATGGTCATTTCTGGCAGGCTGCGGTAGAACTCCGCATCGCGTGGCAGGCCGGAATAGGCATTTACGCCATTCTGTTCCAGCGTGATGTAATGCGGGCGCAGATATCCCTCCTCAAACGCGAGGAAGCGTATGCCTTTAGCCTGTGCCCAGCGTTTTGCCGCCTGATGCAACGGACGACAATCCCCGAAACACACGATGGTATCGAAGTCGTAATCCTGCCAGGTGGCTTTCAGCCAGGTCGGAAACTCTTTTGGCGTTTGCTGGTACAAGCGGTATTCACGCTTTCGCGAATACACCCTGTCACCGCCGTTAAAGACGACATTCACCGCCTCACGCCCCAGAGACTCCAGCCACTGAGCTAAATCGCTGAAGAAAGGCCCCATCGGCCCCTGCAACAGCAAATATTTTTTCCCAGAAAGTAATGTCGTAAGCGCCTTACTGTCCATTTCTGTCCGTTTCCATTAATGCAATAAGCTTGTAGTAAGAAGCCGGTTCAGGTCGTCAACGTCACCCGGACCAGCATGAGCAGTTTTCTGTAATACCGGACTATCCTGCCCGCTTTAACTCTGGTGAATTGCATTTGTGCCCGGGGCGTCGCAGCAAGAAGTTCAACCGCCTGCTCTGCCAAAATGGGCTCCCGACTTTGCGGGTCGATATACGACGGGTAGGCAATCAGCGCCTGGTAAACCACATCGTCTAAGGTGAGGCTGCGCAGCCGGCGTGAACAGGCATGCTCATCCTGCGTCAGTCCCCATCCGGCATAAAATGGCATGCCGTAACACACCACTTTTTTACCGTGTAACAACGCTTCAAAACCTGACAGCGACGTCAGCGTGTGCAGTTCGTCGGCAGCCTGAATACATTGAATAATGTCTGCATCCAGCGCCTGACTGTCCGCCCAGCGGCTGACATCTTCGGCGGGAATGTGTCCCTGCCGGTTCCCCACCAGAACATCCGGATGAGGCTTATAAATAATGTAAGCGCCGGGGTTACGTTCCCGGACAGTGCGTAAAAGCGCGCTGTTGGTACGCAGGGATATCGTGCCGGTCAGGATAGAGGCATCGTCCTCAACCTGCCCCGGCACCAGAATCACCGTTTTATTCGTCGCTTCAGCGGGCAAGGTAAACGCCGCGCCAAGGTTGTATTTACTGACTTTGCTGGCAACCAGTCTCTGGCGTAACGTGGCAGCCCGCTGCTGCTGGCATGGCGCCAGATTGCTGTGGCTCAGCAACAGTTCCAGGTCGCTCGGGCGCGTCGCATCGTAATAGATACCGGTTTTATCCAGCACCAGCGACAGCGGCGGATGCAGATCAGACCCCAGCCCGGCCGAACGCAGGAAACCATCTTCCATTCGCCATTGCGGGATCTGACGCTGCTGCGCCTGAGCACCCCAGCGGGCCTCGCCTTTGATGCCCCACACGACACAGGCCACTTCACCGGCATAGCGTTTACTGAAATTCACTTTGTTGCTTTTAGTTCGCAGGAAAGGCCCGAGAATGCTGCGCTTCCAGAGGGTCAGTCCCGGCGACCAGAGGCGCCCCGCCCGCTGTTGCTGATGCTTTCGCTGCATCAGCAGCCAACTGAGAACATCAAACAATGTGCCGCTTTTGCCATTCGCCGGATTGATGTACCGGCTGTAACGCAAACAGGCCGCGCTGAACAACTCTTCCAGGCTGGCCGTACCCCGGCGTGCCCGGAGCGATGCGGACTGAGGATGACGGTCATCCGTCAGTCCCCAGCCTGCGTACCACGGCTGACCAAACACGCTGACCGGTTTTCCGGCGATCAGCGCTTCAAATCCGTAGTTAGACGTCACCACGTAAACCCGGCTGACAACGCGCAACAGCGATTGCGGGCTGACGTTTTCAGCCAGCAGTTTGATGCGTGGATCCTGCTGCGCCAGTTGGGTAATCTGCGTGAAATAGCCGGCTTTTTTGCCCAGCAAAACATCCGGGTGGATCTTTACCCAAATCTCAGACGTCGGGTTTTCTGCCATGGCGGCCTGCAACATCTGTTCGAACTGCTCCGCGCCTGCATTGCCATAAACCACCGCCATATCACCGAAAGTCTGATCGACCACCAGCACCGCGCCACACTCGGGTTTTGCCTTTGTGCAGGCCGGTGCCTGGTTGTATTTCGACAGATCACCTTCCACGATGATCTGCATGGCCTGCCGCGCCGTATCCTGCAGCGGCTGATTCTCTTCACGCTGGCGGATCAGCATTTCAAGCGTGCTGGGTTTCGAGGCGTCGTAATACATTCCCTGCGTCTCTAAAACCATTGAGAGCGGCGGACATCCCGACACACCCAGTCCCAGGGAGCGGATAAACCCGTCTTCCAGCCGCAGCACCGGCAAGCCTGACTGTTCTGCCCGCGCGACGGCTTTCCCGCCGGTTGGCCGGTAACCCCACACCGCGATGCGGGTGATGCCATCCGGCACCGGTCGCAGCAGCGAAAGCTTGCGACAGGGTTCGCCGAGAAACGCTTCCAGATGCGGGATACGTTGTATGCCCGCTGAAAAGATCCCAATCATTAAATCGTCAGCACCACTTTCGCGGCGACGGCCAGCTGATACAGGATCGTCGAGATGCCGCGGGTGATTTCGATATTTTTCGATTCGTATTTCGGCAGAACCATCAGCTCATCCCCCGGCTGCAACGTCTTCACGTCTTCCGCGTTAATCGCTTCGCCGTTTTGTTTAATCAGGATGACTTTCGAGTTCCCGGCTTTTTGCGTGTAGCCACCGACTTTCTCAATGTAATCATCCGGGCTCAGACCTTTCTGCCAGCTCACCGCATTCGGGAACAGCACTTCGCCGTGGATCATCACGAGTGAGGTTTTCTCCGGAATGTTGATGACATCGCCGTCTTCCAGGATCACTTCATTCAGATTATTTTCGCTCAGAACCACTTCGCCTTTCGGCACCACCTGACGCGCCTTCGCCACGAAACGGCTGACTAACTGGGCTTCCTGCGCACGCAAACGCCCTTCTTCCTGCGTCGAGGACTGGGCGGAAAGTGATGCTTCTTCGAGTTTCTGCAAGGTCAGATCCAGCATCTCTTTCTGGCGAAGCGCGACAGAACGACGGTAAAGCTGGATGGCGTTAATCTGCGACATGCTGTTGGTGCGGATTTTTGGCAACAGCTGGCTCATGGTCGCGCCATACGGCAGCACCACGGCGTGTTCACCGGAATGCGCGCCTTCGATGCGAACCTGAATGGTGCCCGCATAACGGTCGGAACTGACAATCAGTTTGTCGCCATCCTGCAATGAGCGCCCCGGTGCGGATCCCAGCGGGTAATACTCGCTGCGTTTCATGCTGCCCTGCTGGCGGATAATGGTCATGTGCGTCGCGCCCGGTTTCGGGCGTGCCCAGCTCAGGGCCTCGCTGACCGGAATGGTGCTGTCGCGGAATTCAAAGTCATAGCTGTTAAAGACATCGCCTTCCACGCTGAACGTGTGCTGACGCGGCCCGACCACGATGGTATCGCCGTCAGAGAATTGCGACAGACGCAGATCACCGTTGAGCAGGAAGTCATACAGGTTAATGCGCGAACGCACGCGGTCATTGTGTTTCACCACAATGTCGACATAGCTGCCGCGTTCAGTATCGACGCCGCCGGCTTTACTCAGATAAGAAAGCAGGGAGTCAGACGCCACACCGCCGTATAAACCGGGATTGGTCACATAGCCGGTGACAAACACTTTGACCGGCTGTGCCTGAAGCAGGGAGGCATACACGTTGACGTTGGCCTGATAAACCTGTTTTACCTTGGTGGTGATCACGCTGTTCAGCTGGCTGTTCGAGACGCCTGCGACTTTCAGCGGGCCGACGTTTGGCAGGAAGATATTACCTTTCGGGTCAACGGTCAGCGCGCCGTCAAAATTGAACGCGCCCCACAAACGGATTTGTACCTGATCGCCGAGGCCGACAATGTAATTCGGGTTGAAACCGATACTGGCCGCGTTATCGGCAGCCGCACCGCCGGTAAATAACTGCGCACCGAACATGCGGCTCATCACCGCCGGAACCGGAGGCGGTGGGGAATCATCAAAGCCGGTATCCGGACTCGTCTGTTGCGTCTGGCCGGTTAAAAATGTCGGCAACGGTGCCGCGCCGGTCATATTCGGATCGGCATTGATCCCCACGGCATTGGCCTGGGTTAGCTGGAAGGCCAGCAAGATAACAACGGACTTCAATAATTTCATAACAAACTCTGTAGGCGATTCTTCAGGCAAAAAGGGAAAGCGATACAGACCACATCAGTCTTTATGGTCATCGATAACGGCCAGCAATAATTTAATCGTTCCGAACAGCAGACAGCACACCAGCAACCAGCTGGCGATCATATAAGGGACATTCGGGAAGGTGGTTTCTTGCGGTAACTGAGGCGAACTGATCACCGACAGCACTTTCAGTTTGCGGGCAGCTTCAACACGCGTCTTTTCAATGGATGTCAGGGTGAGTTTGTAGAGTTCAGTATCAAACTGCACTTTCGACTTAATCTCTTCGAAATCCACGGCCATGGTATTGAGCTGACGGCCATCAGGCGCAGTAATTTTACTTTTTTCCTGATCAATCTGTTTGCCCAGAGACGTAATCGCATTTTGCGCACTGATCACCTGTGGCGCATCGTCACGCAGGTAAGTCAGCAGATTGCGTAACTCCGCTTCCATCTGAATTTTTTGCCCGACGAGCGTGTTCACCAGCGTGGTGGCGGCAATCGCCTGCGCTTCAGGGTCGAGAATATTGTTGTGGTTCTGATACGCCAGCAACTGCGCTTTACTCGCATTGAGACGTGCACGGGCCTCAAGCATTTCGTTTTCAGCAAATGCCTGCTGATCGCGGGCGATCTTATGAGAAATTTCATTGATGAAGCGTTCAGATTCTTTGAGAACGGCTTTGTTAAACTGCTCAGCGAACTGCGGGGTGAAGCCCTGTGTGCCGATAGTCAGCAGGCCAGATTTATCGTCATACGTGACGGCAATACGATCGCGGTAATAATTTAAAAACTGCTCGCGGCTGGCATCTTTGGGCAAATGATAAAGGAAATCCAAGCCGCTCCTGCCGAACACGGAATGGAAATCGAGTTGCTTATCCAGCGCGGCCAGCATGTCAGGTGAGTTGATGTATTCTTTTAAATACATCGCATCCTGGGCTGTGCCCGGGTTTCCTGCTCCCAACAGTAAGCCGACATTCAGGCTGGTGCCGCTGATGTCGTTAGAACTTTTGATCGCAACGGTGGATTCACTGAGATAACGCGGACGACTGAAAATCACCAGATAGATGATCAGTAACGCCATCGGCAGGCCAATGACAATTTTACCCAAATTGCGGTTCAGCGTTGCCATACTAAAATACGGAGACCGACGAACCCGGGCGATATGTTCCCCGGGCCATGCTGACTTCATTTTTTCAATAAACATTTATTATCATCATGACAAACTGCACGTTTTTATTATCGTGCTTTATTAAAAGTACCGTGAAACTGCGTTGATATCCCCAGCCAATGGATCACGGTGCGAAATCTTCATCGTGTTTAGGACTACACTTAAGAGTGGGCACTTATCATGGTTAGCCAAGCAAGCACATGTGTCTGACGAAATCCATTTCCTGGTCTGGCCGGTCGTAGCTGCAAGGCAGCGAGGGGAACTGAATGAGAAGTCGCTAAAACCTGCCAGGAACAAGGCTCCGCGGGCAGATCATGAGGTCACGAATATGCGAAAAGCAACAAATTCACACAATCTATTTATGTCTGAAATACATTCATTCAATTCATGGGTTTTTTTAACATAGAGCTCGAAATAACACAAACTCTATCGGATAACTCTTAGGAAAAGAGGTCACTATGGCAAGCGGATGGGCGCAAGATGGCGCAGTGCAGGATCAGATTGATTCAACGGTCAATGATGCCGTTGATCGCGCACGTCAGTCTCTCGGGCATGGCGAAAGTGCGCATTATTGTAAGGAGTGTGGCGAACCCATTCCGGAGGCGCGCCGGAAAGCCCTTCAGGGCGTACAGTATTGCGTCACCTGTCAGGCCGCCCTGGATAAAAAGCAGCAAGATCACGCGGGCTACAATCGTCGTGGCAGTAAAGACAGCCAGTTGCGCTAGAACTTTACCTTATACGTTGACGCACCATTATGGTTCAACACAAGTCATTCCCCCCGTTATTACCCCCGCTTTTCTCTTTACATTTGCTTCAAAACTGAGCACAGGTTTTGCTCATGTACCAATAAAGTTAGAGCAAGTTATCATTTGAGCAGCGCATTTGTTAATTAATGATTGTTTAAAATACATCATATGGTTAATGATGAAGCTGTGCACCATGAGAGAACATGGCGACGTGCAGCAATGCGTCAAACTGGTGCAATCTGATTTTTAATCACTGCCTGATCGGTTCAGCAAAGCGATAAGCCATTGAATTTTAATATACCTGTCATTTGGCATGAATATTGCATCAAAGCGCCGTAATATAAAGTCGTTCCCATAATATGTACAAAGGAAATTCACTGATGAAGTCACTCTTAAAAGTTTCCCTGGCCGCGTTAACTCTGGCCTTTGCCGTTAGCTCCCACGCAGCAGATAAAAAACTGATCGTAGCTACCGACACTGCGTTTGTACCGTTTGAATTCAAACAAGGCGATAAGTACGTCGGCTTCGACATTGACCTGTGGGACGCGGTCGCTAAAGAGATGAAAGTCTCCTATGAACTGAAACCAATGGACTTCGGCGGCATCATTCCTGCCCTGCAAACACACAACATCGATCTGGCGCTGGCGGGTATCACCATCACGCCTGAACGTAAAAAAGCCATCGACTTCTCTGACGGCTATTACAACAGCGGCCTGATGGTGATGGTTAAGAGCAATAACGACGCCATCAAAAGCGTTGCTGATCTGAAAGGTAAAACCGTTGCAGTGAAAAGCGGTACCAGCTCCGTTGATTACATGAAAGCCAACGTGCAGACCAAAGATCTGCGTCAGTTCCCGAACATCGACAGCGCTTACATGGAACTGGGCACGGGCCGTGCTGATGCGGTCATGCACGACACGCCAAACATTCTGTACTTCATCAAAACGGCCGGTAAAGGTCAGTTCAAAGCGGTCGGCGATTCACTGGCTGGCCAGCAATACGGTATCGCATTCCCGCAAGGCAGTGACCTGCGTGAGAAAGCCAACGCCGCGCTGAAAACCATCAAAGAGAATGGTACTTACGCAGCAATCTACAAAAAATGGTTTGATACCGAACCTAAATAAGTCCTTTTCATTTAAGTCGTTCCTTTTCAGAAAGAGCACTTGATAAGAAGCGCCTGTCAGATGCAAATCTGCACAGGCGCAGTTTGTGGTTTTACCAGGAGATAATCCATGCAGTTTGACTGGAGCGTAATTTGGCCCGCTCTGCCTATCCTGCTCGAAGGCGCCAAAATGACATTGTGGATTTCGGTCCTCGGTCTGGTTGGCGGTCTGATTATTGGTGTGATTGCGGGTTTTGCCCGCGCGTTTGGTGGCTGGTTTAGCAGCAACGTCGCACTGGTCTTTATCGAGCTCATTCGCGGTACGCCTATCGTCGTACAGGTAATGTTCATTTATTTCGCCCTGCCGATGATGGTGCCCGATCTGCGGATCGACCCGTTCAGCGCGGCGGTGGTGACGATCATCATCAACTCCGGTGCTTATATTGCTGAAATTACGCGCGGCGCGGTGTTGTCGATTCACAACGGTTTCCGTGAAGCGGGTCTGGCGCTGGGTCTGTCGCGCCGTGCAACGCTGCGTTACATCATCATGCCGCTGGCATTGCGCCGCATGCTGCCACCGTTGGGTAACCAGTGGATCGTGAGTATCAAAGATACCTCGCTGTTTATCGTTATCGGTGTCGCCGAGCTGACCCGTCAGGGCCAGGAAATCATCGCCGGCAACTTCCGCGCCATGGAAATCTGGAGTGCGGTTGCTGTTATCTATCTGATCATCACGCTGGCTCTGAGCTTTGTTCTGCGCCGCTTAGAACGCAAACTGAAAATTATATGATTGAATTCAAGAACGTCTCAAAACACTTTGGTAAAACCCAGGTGCTCCACGACATCGATCTGAACATTTCTCAGGGTGAAGTCGTGGTTATCATCGGGCCATCCGGCTCCGGTAAATCCACGCTGCTGCGCTGCATCAACAAGCTGGAAGAAATCACGTCCGGCGAGCTGATTGTTGATGGCCTGAAAGTGAACGACCCGAAAGTCGATGAACGTCTGATCCGCCAGGAAGCCGGTATGGTGTTCCAGCAGTTCTACCTGTTCCCGCACATGACAGCGCTGGAAAACGTGGCTTTCGGCCCGATCCGCGTTCGTGGTGCGTCGAAAGATGAAGCCAATAAACTGGCGAAAGAACTGCTGGCAAAAGTGGGTCTGTCTGAACGCGCCAACCACTATCCGTCAGAGCTTTCCGGTGGCCAGCAGCAGCGCGTGGCGATTGCCCGTGCACTGGCGGTTAAGCCAAAACTGATGCTGTTTGATGAGCCAACCTCGGCGCTGGATCCTGAACTGCGTCACGAAGTGCTGACCGTCATGAAGCAGCTGGCAGAAGAAGGCATGACAATGGTTATCGTGACCCACGAAGTCGGCTTTGCCGAGAAAGTGGCTTCACGCTTAATCTTTATCGACAAAGGCCGTATTGCTGAAGACGGTAAACCGGCTGATCTGGTGAACAACCCGCCGAGCGAACGTCTGCGCGAGTTCCTGCAACACGTTTCCTGATGCAGAAAGCCGCTGCAAGGGCGGCTTTTAACTCTGACCGGAATTATTTCGGTTTCTCAAGTGCGGTGATCGCTTAACGCGCTGCGCCGAAACCGCCCAAAAGGGGAAAGTGCTTTTCCCCTTTTGGATTTCCCCTCGCTTTCTTACTTCGCGCTGCCGCTTGCTGGCTATGTTCCAGTTACCACCGTGACAGGCTGGAAATCTAGCCGCTACGCGGTGCCTTCTCTCGGTCCTGAAGCCATAGGTCTTCAGGCCGCTCCGTTCAGCAAGATTTCTAAATCGCCCGTGAGTTTCCACATACTCGATCTGCTCCTCCCCCTGCGAAGGGGGAGGCGGGGAGGGGGTTTTAAAGACGACTCAAACGGCTATTTGATCCATAACGTCTTCATCATTTGCTGAAAATGCCAGCACATCGTTTAAGAGGTTCAGCCTTTCCAAAAGAACAAAATTCAGTATTTCTTTAGCAACTGGATTGCAGATTTCGGTGATAGCCAGACAAAGTGCACGGCATTGATCACAAAGCTCATCGGGTTCAAGCGGTGTCTTATCGAACAGGCCATCAGCGGTAGGATTCGGTAAAGAAGTAGAAATAATCATGGTAAACCCTCAAATGTTTGTTGTGGCGTCATACATGCGTTGCAAATCGCATGGGTGGCAGATCAAACAGAGTTTGCAATACCGGACATTTGAGAAAACCAGCCAGCCCGAAGGCTGCTCTGTCTGATCCGCCATAATATGCTGGCGGAGATCCACGGTGTATTTAACCATGAATATTTCAAATGTCACAGGTTGCAAATCCTGGCTACGGATTTTGCCGCAGCAGGAAACAATTTACGCCGATTAATTTAATAAAAAATTGGCTTTTCAAAGCATTGGAAAGCATCTCGCAAACAAAAATGTAATCAATGTAAAGCATAGATTCAGGTAATATTATGAGTAACTTCATCACAGAGTCGTTATTAAAACCCCCTCCCCGCCTCCCCCTTCGCAGGGGGAGGAGCAGATCTCATGTTTATGATCGTGCGAGCGATTCAGAAATCTTGCTGAACGGAGCGGCCTGAAGACCTATGGCTTCAGGACCGAGAGAAGGCACCGCGCAGCGGCAAGATTTCCAGCCTGTCACGGTGGTACCTGAACGAAGCACTTGTTGTAAAGGCGGGGAGGAATCCAAAGGAGGGAAAGCACTTCCCTCCTTTGGGCGGTTTCGGCGCGAGAGGCCGCGTGATAACCGTTATTGAGAAACCGAAATGTTCTCGATCAAAGGGGTTGAAAGCCTCCCCGTTGCAGCGGCCTCCTGCAACTAATGCCTGGTCTGTTCCTTTTCCCTCGCCACGACCGAAAACTCCGCCATCATCCGCACCAGATCCTGCATACCGAGGTTAACCTGATTGATCACATCACCGGCATTGCGGCTCAGCACCACGCCACCGCCTGCGCGGTTGACGCAATTCCCCATACCATCAATCGCGGCCATCACACCATCACGGATGCTTTGCGTAAGCTGGTCAATTTCGACGGCAGCCTTGCGGGACTGATCGGCCAGTGAGCGAACCTCACCCGCCACCACGGCAAATCCTCTGCCCTGCTCGCCCGCATGCGCGGCTTCGATGGTGGCGTTGATGGCTAACAGGTTGGTTTGAGACGAAATACGGCGGATGGTATCAACCATTTCGCCAATACGTTCAGATGTCTGACCGAGCTGCCCGATGATGTCGGAAGTCCGCCGCGCCAGCGCTTCGACTTCCTGCATATCTTCCACTGCCTGCCGGACGATGGTCACGCCCTCTGCCGCGGTTTTGTCAGTAGTCAGCGACAGTTCATGCACGTGCGTCATCATGCTTTCCTGCTGACGCTGCTGATCCATCTGATCCGTAATGTCATGCGCGATTTTGACGATTTTTATCACTTTGCCGTCATCATCGATCACCGGGTTATAGCTCGCTTCCAGCCAGACAGACTGACTGTGGCCAGTGATGCGCTCAAAACGGCCAAGGATAAATTCACCGTTTCTCAGACGCTGCCAGTGATTGCGGTACTCGTGGGAATCACAGTATTGCGGGACACAAAACATCGTGTGGGAATGGCCCTTAATTTGCCGCAAAGAATAACCCATGACTTTCAGGAAGTTATTGTTCGCAGAAATCACATGACCTTCAGGTGTAAAGGTAATCAGCGCCATTGAACGGTCAAGTGCTTGTAAAATTCCCTGATGCTCGTGGGATTCATTAATTCTTTCAGATACATCACTGGCAATTTTAATTATTTCGGTCACTTTGCCTTGTTTATTTTTCACCGGAACATAATTTGCCTCAAGCCAGATTATAT
>NZ_JBFUHK010000081.1:0-12649 GCF_056402435.1 Rahnella sp. P4_A8
GAATTTTTCGGGTCAGCAAGTACCGGATTAAAGGAGTACGGACGCTGGGAACGTTACAAATTGACCCGCCACATTGGCCATAAGAATTAGAAAACCCTTTGTTAATCATTTATACGGGTAATGCTGAATATAGAAGGAATGAAAAATGAGTGATTACCACAAAATCTAATGCCGTCTCTTAAACGAATTGGCCACTCTGCAGTTTTGTTTTAGATGAAGCTACCAGCGCAATGGACAAAGAATTATTATCCGGTCATGGCTAGGGCATCATCTTACCTGTTTTCTTAACTGAACCTTCGGCACAGACTCTGTTTCGTCCTGTACGTTTCGCCTCATACAACTGCTGATCGGCGCGATTGACAACATCTGCTGACACCAAACCTCTGTGCTGGCCTGGATAAACAGTCGTAACGCCGAAACTTGCACTGACCTGACCCCATGGCGTATCCAAATGGGGAATCGTCAATGCGAGTATCCCCTCGCGAATGCGCTCAGCAACTTCGATCGCCCCTTTTGTATCGGTGCCAGGCAAAATAACGACGAACTCTTCGCCGCCATAGCGTGCGACCAGGTCGCCGGCTCGGGTCACCTGTTCAGCCATTACCCTGCCAATGCTGTGCAGAACGGTGTCGCCAGCCACATGTCCATAGCGGTCGTTGAACTTCTTGAAAAGGTCCACATCCAGCAAGATTAGCGAAAGGCAATCATCGCCGCGTTGCGCACGTTTAAGTTCCTGATCAAGAATTTTATCGAACATCAACCGGTTTGCGATGCTGGTAAGCTTGTCCGTGTTTGCCAGTACCTGCAGGCCAATATTGTACTGTTCAAGCCCCTCGGAACGGTCATGCAGTTTTTGAGCGAGCGTGTCCCGGATACCTATTTGCCTGACAAGTTTTGATGCGAGCAATCCGAACATCGCGCAGATCACCAATACCGCACCGCCAAGGAACAAGCTTGAGCGCTGCCATTGGCTTAATAATTCTGTTTTCGTGCGCCCGACAGCAACAATGAAGGGGTAGCCATCCACGTGCCTGTAGCTGTACAGCCRTTCGATCCGGTCAATCTTTGAGACCAGGGTTGAGGAACCGGCGTAATGCGTGGACAGAGCCTGCAGAACAGGGCCTTTAGAAATATCAGTCCCGATCAGCTTTTCTTCAAAAGGCCGCCTGTACACCAACGTTCCATCGGTAAGTGCGAGCAAGACGGTGCCGGTTTTGCCGATATCAATTTCGTTATAAATACGTTCAAAAAAATTAATTTTGAGCGTAACGAGGACAACACCGCCGAAGCTTCCGTCCGGTAGGTTAATTCTCCGTGATACCGGAATAATCCAGACGCCGGTGGACCGGCTTTTAATTGGCGGTCCTACATGTACTGCAAGGCTTCGATTAGCGCGGTGGTACGTAAAGTATTCACGGTCTGCATTATTCCCTTTAACCGGGCGGTTGAGAGACGTAGCCAGCCATGTTCCGTCCGCTCCGTAGGCGAATAATCCGTGTAGTTCGGAGTTGGCCTTGGCTGTTTCAACCAGGTGAGCCTGCAGCCGGCCGAGTTCGTGTGCACCGGTACCTTCGACTTCCAGACGTTCCGAAAGATCGGTCAAAGCAACACTTGCGGTTTTGAGGGTTGATTCCATCTGTACAGCGATCATGCGGGCAATATTCGTGTTGGCCACTTCAGCATCGCCCAGTTGCGCTGTGCGGGATGCAGAAATAAATGCGCCGGCGAGGACCAATATCAACAGACAGACAAGCGCTGTAGCTAATATAACCATAGTCGTAACAGGGCGCTTCATACCGCTCAGGAGGAGGAGATAGCGGTCCGAATCGTTGGGGGATGCATTCAATACAATTCGCTCCTTCATTCTGTGAGCATGAAACCTGGGGAGAAGTCTAGTATGGCATTAACCCCAAGTTTAGATGAGCTATATCATCACAAATGGCTTTTTATCATCGGGTTATTATGAGGTGGTGTGTAAAGCGTATGGCTAACTTTACGTGGTTCTGTTTGCACTTTAATGCCGCACCTGTAAACTAAATAAAATCAATGAGTTAAGTTCGTATAATCATCATTATGTTAAATTACAATCATTCAACTGCATGTTCTTTTCCTCAAAAATTCCAGTACAGGCTTTCCTCTCCTCTGGAACTCTTATCTAGCTTCGTAATGCGATAAAAGAGGTGATCAGAAAAAACGCCGCATCGCTAAAATGTGTTTTAAAGCCGTTGTGCAGGAACAGGAGATAAACATGGCCATGAAGCTCATTAGAAAAAAAACTCCACGGGGTGCCCTGAAACGCTGGTTAACTGAGGAAGAAGAAACTGCCGTTAAAAATATCTTCGGCCACAAGCAGGTGCGCAGTGCGCCGGATCGCGCATTGGCGGAACACGTTATTCACGAAATGCGTGAGAGTGAACTCTGGCTGCAGTGCAGCTGCATAGCCGGCGACACGCCCGCGCTCAACAGTGCCAAGCTGATGTCTGAAACCCAGACGCTGTTCCTGTCAGGATTTGGTCACAGTCATGATCCGTCCTGTCCGATGTTCCGGGTCTTTAAAGGCGATGAGGATGCCACCCGTTCAGGAACCCGGAAAGTCACCGGCAGCAAGCGACTCAATTACCGRGATTTTTTACCCGCCGACGAGTCGGAAACGACCATTAAAGCGYMGGRCAAGCCGGTGAYGRCAGGYGATGACCGAACCCGGCGCAAACGCMGKCCSCGYCTYGCGCGCCTKCTYCTGACKCTCATTGAGGAYGCGGGRCTGAACACCTTCAGYCCGGTCAGCCCGCTGCCTAAYCAGAYGGCCAGAATCTGGCTTGACGCCCTSGCRGCCTCRGCGGRTGCGCAGGAGTTTATCCGYGGMCGSCMRCTWTCGGAWATCGTGCGSTTTCAGCCRGCGATGGGCGAAGCWGCYCAGGAAAGGCTGATGCTGGCACTGGARCGCCCGGAYGCMARCTGGCCAGCAGGAAAAKCCCGYATTTTTTATCAAATATTTATGTCGGACCTGGTCAGCCGTGAGCACGTAACCTTTGCCTGGAACGGCGGTGAACGAATGTTYGCCCCGGAGAAAGGTGTCAGCATCAACGGAGAGTCGCAGGAAGGMGTGAGGCCGCCTTACTGGGTGATCCTGGCCTTCCGGCGCGGGGCTGAGGGTACGGTAATATGCAGTGAAGGGTATGCGCACGCTCTGTTTCGGCGTACCTGTCCGGTACCGGTAGACAGCGGGCTGGAGCGGCAAACGCTGGAAGGGATAGCAGAAGTGGCCAGATGGCTCAAAGGCAAAGCGGGCGACCTTACTCTGGTGAAACCCCTGTTTGATATTGAGGTAGACGTCGAGGGAGACAAAGGCTTTGTGCTGCCGGATTTTATTATACAGGCCAGAAAACCAGACGGCCGGGAACATACCGTGGTCATCGAGACAATGGGATACACTGATGATGAGTACTGCGAGCGTAAAGCCGAGCAGCATAAAGGGATGCGCACGTTGGGAACGTTACAAACCGATCCGCCACGCTGGCCACAGGAAGTAGACAAGCGCTTTACCAACCATTTGTACGGGGTCATGCTGAATCTGGAAGGTGTGAAAACGAGTGATGAGACCCAGACTCTAATGCCGCCCACTTAAAGGAATTGCACACTTTGGTTTTAAATCTTCATCCGGGGAAACGGCTTTATTCAGCTTGGTAAAAAATTCGGATTTTTCAGCCATGAACGAACGTTCCCTAAGGGCAGCACTAGCAAAGAGTTAACCGATAAGTACTCAAAGCAAGTCTTGAAAAGTAAGAGAAATTACGTCTACACTGACATGAAGAATTATTGTACACATGCCCAATGTGTCATTAATTTCTACGCTCACATGACAAATACCGGTATTCAATTTTAAACTTGATGTTTAAAGAGAAAATATGAAGATTAAAACATTACTCACATTAGTGGCGATAATTATATCTAGCAATGCCGTCAGCAAGGAAAGCAAAACTGATGATGTGTTAGAACTTAATAATGCAACCGTTTTATTAAAACTTAACGATGGCAGTAAGGTACAAGTAAAAACGTGTGATGAATATGTCACTTTGCGTAAGGCAGGGAAAAAAATTGTTGGATATCCAGGTCGCGATCCTCAGGAGTTAGGTGAGGCAACCCGAAACTTAGACGAATGTTTCATGAAAGCTTACGCTACAGCGAAGGGGTGGCAAGACGTTAGCGCAACGACACAGCCCGTAAGTATCAAGGATATTGTCGAGCATTTTCCTGCTGAACTCGCCATGAAAACGTTGAACACTGTTGATATAAAAGCCAAAACTATCAATGATACGGCGACGGACTGGAGCATGACAGATAATGGGGCGTACATTTCAAAAACAAATAAAGTGGGTTACTTCCCTTTTACCACTCATAATTATGTCGATCAAAAAGGTACTGTGCATCTATTCCTCACACTGGCGAGCTTTAAAAACCCAGAGGATGTTTGGAACTTTACGAGTTATCAGGTCATATCTCAAACCTCGCCGGTTTGGGACGTTAATAAAATCGACGTTAACAGCCCTCTAAAATAAACATTAAGTTTTATTCTTATTTTATGTAGCACACCTTGTTATTAAGGTGGGCTTTTACTTACTTACCTTGTGATGCAGCTATAAGCTGATTTCGTGTATCCACATTACGACTCTCCTGAATTTTCGTGCGATGAGATTCCTCCGCTGCTGCTGCCCAATCTTTCCGATTAACCGCCGCGTTAAATTTTGTAAATACTCGGCTCAACCTTAGTAAACCGAGATTAAATCCCATATTCATGACCGCCGATCGCTGGTTCTCGGCGCTGCGGAAGCGAACCAATGGTTAAATCCGAATATTACTTCCTCCATGGCACTGGCCTTGCTTACAGAAGGGGTCAGTATCAGCGGATGAATTCGCCTGACACCCCGTATCCAAATCAGTCGGCAATATTCGGAATAACGGCGCCGAGTTGATCCAAAAGATACCTTCACCCCTGGTGTAATTAGAACTTCACTGAAAACGTCAGAGATACGGTTATTGGAAGGTGCAGTGGATCTGATTAGAAGCATAGGCAGGTAATCCCGCCTATGCTCGCAGGTTCAGATTTTCAATCTCCGGTAATCTTTACCGCGAATATCATTATACCCGTCGGTCATTTGCTGATACTTATGACCAAGCAATGTACGCGTATCCACCCCCTGTTCGCGATACAGCCTTTCCGAAAGAGAGCGCTGCTCCCGGAAGCTAGGCGGCATTTTTCCGCCAGCGGCTTCTATGCCTGCCGATTCTCTGCATTTTTGAAACCAGCGCGTCAGAGACCACAGGTGAACCGGCTTGCCTTTATGCTGGATCAGCCAGCCGTTACTGGGACACATATCCACGACTTCACCCAGCGTGCAGCCCAATGACGCCAGTTTTAACGTCAGAGGCAGGGCTATACGCTCCGCCGTTTTCTGCTGATCAATATGCAGGTAGCCATCCCGGACATGGCTTGAATGCATTTTGCCGATGTCCGCTCTCCGCTGACCGGTCACAATGGCTAACAGCATGGCTCGCTGGAAATAGTCAGGCGCACAATAGCTTGCCGCTTTAAATATCAGTAGCCACTCGTTAAAGAGAAGGCGCTCGGTCTTAACCGTGGTCAGCAGCGGGCGGGACAGTAAAGCAGGATTGTGTCCTGGTGGTATTTCGCCCTCTCGCTGTGCTTCTAAAAACATATTGGAAAGATTTATCCTTAACCGCCGGGCGGCAAAAGGCGCGGTGTCGGCTTTTTGTTTTATTTCTGCGGTTATCTCTGAAATAGACAGCGCGTTCAGAGGTTTCACCCCCCACGTTGCAGAACAAAAGCGGATGAGCCGTTTATAGTCCCCCCATGTTTTAGGCTTGATTTCGCCCACAGCAAGCCGGTTCAGCACAATAGCTTCATATTTCAACATCCATTCATTAACAGTAACTGGCATAAATCCTCCTGGTTAAATTGAGCTGCCTGCACGGCAGTAACAGAGATTTATGCAACGAAGAATGTTGTTATTATATAATAATCAAGTAATTGCACCTCATGATTGTCGTAGCATACTTTGCTTTTTCCTATGTCCATATGTCACCATCAGATCTGCTCTATTTTGATGATCACTCAACACGTGAAACAAACTTTTCGAGACCCTCCCCCTCCAACCGAAAGTACTGTTTTTCCTCAATTAGAGCGGCGCCAAGGGACAAATAAAACGCCCCCGCTTTGGGATTGGATTTCTCCGCCGTCMAGTCGAGGCGTGAACAACCGTGTTTAATAGCAAAGTTTGCGATAAACCGAATCAACGATTTACCGATCCCCTGACCTCGCGCAATCTCTGATGTAAAGAGCTCTTTCATAAACGCCTGGCCGGAGCAAAGCGGCGCAGGGAACATCAATGTAAAAGTCGCAAACCCCACAAGCCCCCCGTTTTTACGAGCGCCGACAACCGTCACACCTGAGTAGGTGGAGAATACTTTGTCTGCAAGATAAGTACTCATATCGTCATAGCTGACAACGCCGTGACCAAAGTAATAATTCTCCATTTCGACAAAAAGACTGGCTAGTTCCGGCACATCTGCAACACCACATATCGCAATTTCCATCCGTGCATCACCCTCATTATTTATCGTTTTCCATCGCTCGAATTTGCCATAACGTCCGTGTTGTGAATATGAGATCTTCCAGCTATGGAAAAAGCAAGATAGAGGGCCGTTTTGAAAAAACAAAATATCCTACGTTAAGCCTGTTTCTTAAGCAGGGATGACAGGCCCGTTTGAGCGAGGAGCGTACATGAACACCTCGTATCACTAGACGACATCGTACTCGTCAGTCTCACTTCAACAGCAGTCGTAGAAGAGCTCAAACATACCAATGAAATAATCTTTCCACTCGATTTGATCATCAACATACTTGAAAGCAAGTTAGCCGATAACGTATCGAAATGACCTTGATTTACGCTCCTGGCACACATGGGTCTCCGGCCACGGCCTGACTGACTGCCAATTATGTTCATTGACCACTTACAGGCATACGGAACCAGAGATGGCTATACCGTAACCAGTCCGCCTCACTTTCAGCCAGAACTGGGCCATTGCGGTCATTTGCCGTGTAACTTGGAAAGTCGGGTTTTTCTCTCCAGACTATGCAAACTGGAATTATTGGGACGGCTCATGAATATCCAATTCGCAAACATCACCCCGGACAGCACAGGATTTGCTGAGTTAAGATCGCAGAGCATGGATGAAGGACTGAACATGCTACGCCGGCTGGAAGACAATTGGCTAAGCGGAAAAAACCGCTTTGATAGGCCCGGAGAACAACTGCTTGGGGCTTATACTGATGGTTTAATTGTTGGCGTGTGCGGACTTAACATCGATCCTTTTACGCAAGCAGCTGGCACCGGACGTCTGCGACATCTCTATGTAGACAAGGGATGGAGAAGAAATCGGGTTGGCAGCGGTTTGCTCAGTGAAATACTTAAGGATGCTGGCCTCTGGTTTGATTTTATCAACACGAATGCACCATCATCGGCATTCACTTTCTATGAACGAGCGGGCTTTGTAGCTTTATCTGGTATGGATAAAGTCACACACCACTTATGCCTGAGAAAGCCAGCACGGTAGTAAATTCACCTTTTGGAAACACCGCCAATTCAGGCTATCAGAGCGGGTGACTGCTGGCTCTCATGCTGAATGGGAGATATTTGACCGGCAGCTATGAGCGAAGAGCGGACGTTGGCCTTAAAGCGCATTGATGTATAACTGTGTTTGTAAATGCGCTGTAGTAGCGACTATCTACGCTTTTCAAGGCTGTCCATGAAAATCCCAGCGCGATGACCCCATTACGTCGTAGACGTGCTGATCCGTAAATGGTGGGAATACTGTGCGTTTAGAAGCTTCCACTAAAGCATGACAATAACCTTCATCGCCGCTCTTTATAATGAAATTCTGTAAGGTACCATCAATTTTGAAATCGAGGTGTGCATCACATCTTTTACCACCCCAAGCATGGGGCTCCGTGAGGGCTGCATCAAGTGCTTTTTTGATACTCGAGGCCTGATAACCAAAAAGGTCTTTATCTGATACCTTCCCAGAACGGTTGTAGGTGCAAGAGTTAAGTGCGCTATTTTTATGACAATCTTTAGGCGCTAGTGGTGCGCATCCAGTGACAGTTGCCGCCAGTATCATAAACATCAATATTTTAGTCATGCCTAAAACCGTCCATAGTGATTTGCATTAAGTTGTGCTTACGAATAATAGTTTGGGTTATTATACCATTCAATCCAGTCCGTGACCTGCTCCCCGTTGATTAGTACATCCTGTCGTTAGTAACGTCCGCTTCTGGCACTTAGCGGACTTTTCAGCAGCTAAGAAATCATGATTATTGCTGTTCTGCCTACCCGGAGTATGGTTTGTAGGGGGTATTAACTCCCCGAGAAATAGAGCTAATACTTGTCGCTTCGTCAATTTAAGAAATTACAGTAACTTGCTGTTATCCATTCAGTATTTAAGGACGTTCCACTGTTTAACATCTGCTTACCTTCGCAATATCGGACGCCGATTTACACGCTAATAAATGAATGTAAACGTGGAAAAATCATCAAATTGGAGTTTTTTCTACAGTAACTTTAGTTACGTTCAGGATCGGGTTGAACGGCTTTGTGAGACGCTGCGTTGTGTGCCTCTGTGTCGTGCTTTTCACTCGCTGCAATGGCTTCATCCTGAATTCTTTTTGTAGTTTCATCCTGTTGTTTGAGCTGTCTCTGGATCTGTTCGCGGTATTCGCGGGCTGATTTCTCACTATCCTCACGCCACTGGCGTTCAGATTGCAGCAATTGTTCGTGTTGTTGGCGATTTTTTTCTGCGAATTGATCTTGCAGTTGCTGCCTGCCTTGCTGGTTAGCCATCAGGGTGAAACTGAGAGGTAATACAGAGATGATGGTGATACGTATCCAATCAAAAAAAACCTTAGCCATGATTAGCTTCCTTTCCATAGTTGTTAAGAGTTTTTGATATCGATTAGTAAAGCTACAAAAACAGGTAGTTGATTGAAACGAGAAGTATCTTATAAGTTTAAAAAGGAAAAGGCATTTTCGCTGAATGTGGATGTCCCAAAATGATGTTACACATTGAAGTGCATTAAGATAATTCCTAAAAATAGAGTCTTGGGAAATCCTCAAGTATGACAGGTCATTTTTAAGGTATATTTCGTGTAAATTTATATTGTTAATTAATGCAATATATTTCCTAACGAAAGGATGCTCCTCTTATGAACGCCTTAAAACCAGTCCTGTTTCTCTCGGTTTGTATCTTAACAGCCTGCGGTGGCGGTGGCGGTGGCGGTGGCGGCCAGCCCCCTGCGACAACGCCCCCTCCGGTGCAAACCGATAATGGTTCGACTGAGAATAATACCGATCCCACACCTCCACCGGCGAACGCACCTGAGATGATGGCGACGGATGGTGTAATAAACAGTTACAGCTACACTACGCCCCAGGGGCGAGAATACACCTTGCGCACTCCAGGCATTATCGTCAGGAATGTGCATACAGAATCATTAGTTAATGGAGATGGTACCCCCCATTCAGCGACCTCCTGGTGTTGCGGCAGTATGAGCTATACCGATTTTGGTACTTGGACTGACTTCAAAACCGGCAAACACGACGTGTTCTACACCGGTGCAGGGACGCTGGCAGCGAATGTGCCTACTCAGGGTTCAGCAACTTATGCGGGAAGCGGTATTCGCGAAAGCACGCTCAGCGACGCAACATTTAACGTAGATTTTGGTGCAAAAACTATCAGTGGCGACATCGCCGCGGGTGAGTCCTTCGGCAGTGCCGTTACTATGCAGGGTACGATCGCCAACGGTGGGTTTACTGGTAACGCACAGTCAGGTGGGCAGGAAGGTAATTTCACTGGACATTTCAACGGTCCAGCTGCAGAGGAGTTGGGCGGTCTTGCCAGCTTTACTGATACCACTAAGAATGTAGCATTTGGCGCAACGCGTCAGTAAATTCACTCCCGGTCAGCCCGGCTGTCCGGGGGCTTATTATGATATGGATCCTTATGAATGTCCTGCGTATGGGGGCAGTCAGCCTGTTATTTCCGTTCAGTGCTGCCCTCGCCATTCCTCCCGAAATTGATGTCATCCCCGCAGCACCACATTTTGACCGTCTGACCCAGCAGAAAAACTCCAATCATTCCGCTGGAAAGGTCATAGCGGTGAACAATGCTCAACTGGCTAAACAACCTGAGCTGGGAAAGGTTTTTCTCAATCAGGCGGTTCGTGATGGTGACTGGCTAATAGTGGAAGCCATTCTGCCAGTGTATGAAACTACGACTAATGCAGATAACACGCTGATACGCTTTGCAAAGGCCGGACTGGCACGCAGCAAGGGTAATTATGAACTAGCAATCACGCATTATCGCGCCATTTTGAGCGAACATCCAGAGCTTGACGCCGTACGACTCGACATGGCGGTGACTATGTATGAAAATCATCAATATGATATTTCGGAATATCACTTCCGCCGTGTTCTTCAAGGTAGTCCGCCTGAAAATATTCGCGAAATTATTGCCTATTATATTGAACGTGTTCAGCAGGGTCATGACGTCACAGGGAACTTGAGTTTCAGCTATCTCAATGAAAGCAACGTCAACAATGCTTCTTCAGGTAAAACTATCCGCGTCGGTGACCGCTTATTTTTACGTAATAAAGACAGCTTTCCCCAGCGCGGTGAAGGTCTCTGGTTTAACGGAGTATTACAAAAAGACGTACCAATATATAACCAGCATAGCCTGCGATTTATGGGTGCTGTCAATGGAAAAAGTTATTGGAGTAATCATAATTTTGATGATGTTACCAGCCGTATATATGCTGGATATCAATGGAGAAATTATCGCCACCAATTTTCTTTACTGCCTTTTTATGAAAAAAGATGGTATAGCACGGAAACCTTTTCTTCTGGTCCGGGTTTAAGAACCGAATATAGTTACCTTATTTCACCGGCCTGGCAGATAAGCCAGGCGTTTGAATATCAGAAATTAAATTACGACGCAGATAAGTACCATTTTTTGCGAGGTCGTACGAGTTATTCGTCTACGACGTTGTCTCACGCTTTCAGCAACGTCCTGTCGGCCTACGTGGGGGGCGATTTTCAGGATCAGCAAACAACCTCTAAAAGTGAAACAAACCACAGAAGTGCCGTGCGTGGAGGAGTACAGATGGATTTATCCTGGAAACTGTCTTTTGCGGCATCCACCGCATTTGCAAAACGTGAGTATCAGGCTAACAGTGAGATATTCGGCACCCGTCGCAAGGACAACGAGCAGTTTTATAATCTTTCTCTATGGCAACGTGATTTGTCGGTTTTTGGCATGATGCCGAAGCTTAATTTCACTTATAAACGGGTGAACAGTAACATCGATTTCTACGCATACGATCAGCGTAACATTACTTTGTCGGTTGATAAAATTTTTTAGTGACATAAAATTGTTGAGTCTGGAATTAATACAGTAATGGGGCCGGACTCTAAGTTGATAAATGCATTGCATTTTCATAATAGGTGCGGCCACATTCTACTACAAGACTTCAAAAAATAAAATTAAAGAAGATTTTTAAATCATCATTTAAGCCATCCAGCATAGCTTCTCAGGCATTTTTTTGTAATTCCTTAAGAATTAATTTATTAATAAAAGTTTTTTGGTATACATCAAAGATAAACATAGCTAGTTGCATTTATCTTAGTAAGGTTTGAATTCTGTAGGGAGATGTATAAATCGAAAGTATTAACATCTTTGTTAAATTGAAAAAATTGCTTCAATAGTTTGTCGGAAAGTCTTGCTCGAGCAACAGATCCTGATCAAGTTCAGCCACAGCAGAAATAATCTGCATGATCATTCTCCCCGTAGCACTTGTAAGATCAACCACTCCGAGAGCTAGGTAGCTTTGAGCGAACAGCTGACATCAACACAATTCGTCTGACAATTGAGTCGTTGATTTCATGGACTTCAATCTTCTTCAAGCCATCTGATATATGCTACGTCAGTTAAAAATGGAGTTGAGCAATGACTGAGCTGAAAGCACCCTACTGGAATCGCATGGTTCCCGAACTGACAGTAATGGATTTTTCTGTCTCCCTGCACTTCTATGTTGACGTGCTTGGTTTCAACATCATGATAAGGCGTAATGAGCCCGATTTTGCCTACGTCAGTCTCGGCGAAGCGCMACTGATGCTGGAGAAATATAATCCGGAAGGATGGAATACGGCTGAACTCGTCAGACCGCTGGGTCGCGGCATTAATTTTCAGATAGAAGTAGAAGATATCGAGTCGGTGCTAGCTCGTGTCCAAGCTAATGGCTTCAAGTTGTACAGGGAGCTACGCGGCAATCACTACAACACCGGAGAAACGACGGCCTGCCAAAGGGAGTTTCTCGTACAGGATCCAGATGGCTACCTCTTACGCTTCAGCCAGTACATTGAATGAAGTGCCAATGTCTGCTGTTGGCACACAGCATACAAACACGTAAAGCTGAAGGTCTGCTGAGAGCGAACAGCAGACGTTCGCAGTTGTTCTCATTACTGATGAAGGCATTACTTAAATCGCGGTGTGTAAATCAACGGGGGATTAAGTCATATGG
>NZ_JBFUHK010000082.1:0-12249 GCF_056402435.1 Rahnella sp. P4_A8
CCGGTGAAGACTTCGGCCACGAAGAATGGCTGGGACAGGAAGCGCTGAATTTTACGCGCACGGGATACAACCAGTTTGTCATCTTCTGACAACTCGTCCATACCCAGGATCGCGATGATGTCTTTCAGTTCCTGGTAACGTTGCAGAATAGACTGCACGCCACGAGCCACATCGTAGTGCTCCTGACCAACAACCAGTGGATCCAGCTGACGGCTGGTGGAATCCAGTGGGTCAACCGCCGGGTAAATACCCAGTGACGCGATCTGACGGCTCAGAACCACGGTCGCATCTAAGTGAGCGAAGGTGGTAGCTGGAGATGGGTCAGTCAAGTCATCCGCAGGAACGTAAACGGCCTGTACGGAGGTGATTGAACCACTTTTGGTCGAGGTGATACGTTCTTGCAGAGCGCCCATCTCTTCCGCCAGCGTTGGCTGATAACCTACCGCTGATGGCATACGGCCCAGAAGTGCGGACACTTCGGTACCGGCCAGGGTGTAACGGTAAATGTTGTCAACGAACAGCAGTACGTCACGACCTTCGTCACGGAATTTCTCCGCCATGGTCAGACCGGTCAGTGCAACGCGCAGACGGTTACCTGGTGGCTCATTCATCTGACCATACACCAGGGAAACTTTGTCGATAACGTTGGAGTCGGTCATTTCGTGATAGAAGTCGTTACCCTCACGAGTACGTTCACCCACACCTGCAAACACAGAATAACCGGAGTGCTCGATCGCGATGTTACGGATCAGCTCCATCATGTTTACAGTCTTACCAACACCCGCACCACCGAACAGACCGACTTTACCRCCCTTAGCGAACGGACACATCAGGTCCATAACTTTGATACCGGTTTCCAGCAGTTCCTGGGAGTTTGCCAGCTCTTCATAAGAAGGCGCAGCGCGGTGGATCGCACGACGTTCTTCTTCGCCGATCGCACCTTTCATGTCGATTGGTTCACCCAATACGTTCATGATACGACCCAGAGTCGCTTTACCCACCGGTACTTCAATTGGGTGTTCCAGGTTGTTCACTTTCAGACCGCGACGCAGGCCGTCTGAGGTACCCATTGCGATACAACGAACAACGCCGCCGCCTAACTGTTGCTGTACTTCCAGCACCAGTTTGGAGGTACCGTTTTCTACCTCAAGAGCATTGTACACGTTCGGTACTGCATCCTGAGGGAACTCGACGTCCACCACGGCGCCGATTACCTGGATAATCTTTCCAGTAGCCATCTTGAATCCTCTACGTAATTCGTAAACCTAGCTTAAACCGCGGAGGCTCCCCCGACGATCTCGGTGAGTTCCTGAGTGATGCTGGCCTGACGAGCTTTGTTGTATACCAACTGCAGCTCTTTGATCAGGCTGCCGCCGTTATCGGTTGCGGCTTTCATCGCTACCATTCGCGCGGCCTGTTCGCTGGCCAGGTTTTCTACGACGCCCTGATAAACCTGGGACTCCACATAGCGACGCAGGAGAGTATCCAACAGTGCTTTAGGGTCCGGCTCATACAGGTAATCCCAGGATTTTTTCGCCAGTTCGCCGTCTTCTGCTGGTGGCAGAGGCAACAACTGAACGATACGTGGTTCCTGAGACATGGTATTGACGAATTTATTGCTAACAACGCATAACTTGTCTAAGCGACCTTCGTCGAAAGCCTGCAACATCACTTTCACCGGCCCGATCAGTTCTGACAGGGAAGGGTTATCCCCCATGCCAGTCACCTGAGCAACAACGTTGCCCCCAACGGAGCCGAAGAAAGAGGCTGCTTTAGAACCGATCAGTGCGAGATCAACTTCAACACCTTTTTCGGACCAGCCTTTCATCTCTGACAGCAGTTTTTTGAACAGGTTAATGTTCAGACCACCACAAAGACCACGGTCGGTAGACACCACCAGATACCCGACACGCTTAATTTCACGCTCATCCAGGTACGGGTGCTTGTATTCCAGATTACCAAGCGCAAGGTGACCAATCACTTCACGAATGGTTTCTGCATAAGGACGGCTGGCCGCCATGCGATCCTGCGTTTTACGCATTTTGGAGGCGGCGACCATTTCCATCGCTTTAGTGATCTTTTGCGTGTTTTGCACGCTGCTGATCTTACTACGTATCTCTTTTCCGCCGGCCATCTCTGCTTCTCCTCATTACCAAACGGCCTGCTGCTTATCTGCCAGAGGCAGGGCAGCAAGGCCGCGAGGTGTTACCAGGACTGGGTTGCTTTGAAGGTATCGAGGATATTTTTGAATTTACCCTCGATCTCATCGTTATACGCACCAGTTTGGTTGATTTGCTGCAGAAGCTCGCCGTGCTCACGGTCAGCGTAAGCCAACAGTGCAGCTTCGAAGCTACCGACTTTAGACAACTCAACGTCTTCCAGATAACCACGTTCTGCTGCGAAGATGATCAGAGACTGCGCAACGATTGACATCGGAGCGTATTGTTTCTGTTTCAGCAGCTCAGTCACTTTCTGACCGTGGTTCAGCTGTTTACGGGTTGCCTCATCCAGATCAGAAGCGAACTGCGAGAACGCAGCCAGCTCACGATACTGTGCCAGAGCGGTACGAATACCACCGGACAGTTTCTTCATGATCTTAGTCTGAGCAGCACCACCAACACGGGATACCGAAATACCCGGGTTAACCGCAGGACGAATACCGGCGTTGAACAGGTTAGATTCCAGGAAGATCTGACCATCGGTAATCGAGATTACGTTGGTCGGAACGAACGCGGAAACGTCACCCGCTTGCGTTTCGATAATTGGAAGCGCAGTCAGGGAACCGGTTTTGCCTTTCACTTCACCTTTGGTGAATGCTTCAACATACTCGGCGTTAACACGCGCAGCACGTTCCAGCAGACGGGAGTGAAGATAGAAAACGTCGCCTGGGTAAGCTTCACGACCAGGTGGACGACGAAGCAGCAGGGAAATCTGACGGTAAGCAACAGCCTGTTTAGACAGGTCATCATAAACGATCAGTGCGTCTTCACCGCGGTCACGGAAGTATTCACCCATTGCGCAACCGGAATACGGTGCCAGGTATTGCAGTGCAGCAGATTCTGATGCAGTTGCAACAACAACGATGGTGTTTGCCAGTGCGCCGTGCTCTTCCAGTTTACGAACCACGTTAGAAATGGTGGACGCTTTCTGGCCGATAGCCACATAGATACATTTGATGCCGGAATCGCGCTGGTTGATGATCGCATCGATCGCCAGAGCTGTTTTACCGGTTTGACGGTCGCCGATGACCAGTTCACGTTGACCACGACCAATTGGGATCATGGCATCAACGGACTTATAACCTGTCTGCACAGGTTCATCTACCGACTGACGTTCGATAACGCCAGGTGCGATTGCTTCAACAGCTGAGAAGCCGTCGTGCTCTACCGGACCTTTACCATCAATTGGCGCACCCAGGGTGTTAACCACGCGGCCCAGCAGGCCACGGCCAACTGGAACTTCCAGGATACGGCCAGTACATTTTACTTTCATACCTTCGGCGAGGTCAGCGTAAGGGCCCATTACAACGGCACCTACAGAGTCACGCTCCAGGTTCAGGGCGATAGCGTAGCGGTTACCCGGCAGCGCAATCATTTCGCCTTGCATGACATCGGCTAAGCCGTGCACACGGATGATCCCGTCACTGACGGAAACGATAGTACCTTCATTGTGAGCTTCGCTCACCACATTGAACTGAGCAATGCGCTGCTTGATCAGTTCGCTGATTTCGGTGGAATTCAGTTGCATGCTCCAGTCCCCTTAAGACTGCAAGACGTCTGCCAGGCGTTCTAGACGACTGCGAACGCTGCCATCAATCACCATATCACCTGCACGGATTACGACACCGGCAAGAACAGACTTGTCAATTTTGCAATTCAGCTTAACTTTGCGAGACAGACGTTTTTCCATCGCAGCAGCAATTTTTGCCTGCTGTTCTTCCGAAAGCGGATTTGCTGAGGTCACTTCAACTTCAGCAACAGCCTCGAGAGAGGCGCGCAGTTCAATAAACTGCTCCAGCACTTGCGGAAGAACGCGTAAACGTCCATTTTCAGCCATTACCTTAATCAGGTTTTGGCCTGCGTCGTCGAGTTCGTCACCACATACGGCAATAAACGTTTTAGACAAAGTTTCAGGCGCGCTAGCACCGGAAAGCAGTTCTTCAATTTGTTCATTGCGCGTGACTTCAGCCGTGAACGCTAACATGGACTGCCAGCGGTCTAAGCTTTGGTGCTCAACGGCAAAGTCAAAAGCTGCTTTGGCGTAGGGGCGAGCTACAGTTACAAATTCAGACATCAGCCCCTCCCTCCTTACAGTTCAGCGACCAGTTTATCAACGATGTCGCTGTTAGCAGCTTCATCCACGGAACGTTCGATAATCTTCTCGGCGCCAGCAATGGCCAAAATTCCGACTTGCTTACGCAACTCTTCACGGGCGCGTTGGCGTTCGGCGTCGATCTCTGCCTTGGCTTGCGACACGATCTTGTTACGTTCCTGCTCGGCTTCAGCTTTTGCTTCGTCGACGATTTGAGCTTTACGCTTGTTCGCCTGATCGATGATTACCTGAGCTTCAGCTTTGGCTTTCTTCAGTTGGTCGGTCGCATCGGCTTGCGCTAAGTCCAGCTCTTTTTTGGCACGTTCTGCGGAAGATAAACCTTCAGAAATTTCTTTCTGACGTTTTTCGATGGCAGCCATAATTGGCGGCCATACGTACTTCATGCAGAACCAGACAAACAGGACGAACGCGATAGCCTGGCCGAGGATTGTTGCGTTAAGATTCACAGCACAATGCCTCTTTCAAAGTGAATTATTTGATGTAGTTCGATTAACAGTGAGCAAGCTCAGTGTTAGGCGACAGCAAACATCACGTACAGACCCAGACCAACCGCAATCATTGGGATTGCATCGACCAGACCCATAACGATAAAGAACTGTGTACGCAACAGAGGGATCAGGTCAGGCTGACGTGCAGCACCTTCCAAGAATTTACCACCCAAGATGCCGATACCGATTGCAGCACCGATTGCCGCCAGGCCCATCATCACAGCGGCAGCCATGTACAGCAGATCCATACTCAGGTTTTCCATGACAGTCTCCAGTTTGTTTCAGTTAAAACGCAGTAGTGTTGAAAGAAAATCAGTGTTTTTCAGATGCCATCGAGAGATAGACAATCGTCAGAACCATGAAAATAAAGGCTTGCAGCGTAATGATCAGGATGTGGAAAATGGCCCAAGGCACATTTAGAATCCACTGTGACCACCACGGCAACAGGCCAGCAATAAGGATGAAGATCAACTCACCCGCATACATATTGCCAAACAGTCRCAGACCCAGTGAAACTGGTTTAGACAGCAGGCTGACACCTTCAAGAATCAGGTTAATCGGAATGAAAACCGGATGATTGAATGGCTGCATTGTCAGTTCTTTAATGAAACCGCCAAAGCCTTTCATCTTAATGCTATAGAAAAGAATCAGAATGAATACGCCAAGTGCCATTGACAACGTGATGTTCACGTCAGCCGTAGGAACCACACGCAACGCTGGCAGACCAAAGATGTGCTCGCCGATGAATGGCAGCAAATCGATTGGCAGCAAATCCATCAGGTTCATCATAAATACCCAGACGAAGACGGTCAGCGCGAGAGGTGCAATCACTTTGCTTTTGCCGTGATACATGTCACGCACGCTGCTGTCGACGAAACCAACGACCAGTTCAACTGCGGTTTGCAGTTTACCCGGCACACCGCTGGTGGCGTTTTTGGCTACGCGATGGAAAATAACCAGAAAGAGTACTCCGAGGAACACGGAGAAAAACATCGAATCGATGTTAATCGACCAGAATCCCGTCCCAATCTGAAGCTGAGTCAGATGGTGACCGATATACTCTTGTGGAGTAGAGATTTCTCCTGATGCAGACATGATGCCTCTTACCCTTTAGTAGTTAAGTACGGTAACTGTTAATGACGGCCGGTGCCAAAATCTGAGTCATCAACACCGATAAATAGGCCAACCCCAACGGAGCAAAAGCCGCCTTAAACAGGCCAAGTGCGATAACCATTAAGATCACCGTAACCAGCACCTTCAGCGCTTCTCCGATTGCAAAGGACCAGGCAACCCGTCCAGAGACCGTTGTTTGCGCCTGATGGCGCCATGCAAACAGCATGAACAGTACATTTGGCACCCAGGCGGCCAACCCACCCATAAGAGCCGATGTGGTCCATTCCAGGCTTTTAAAACCAAATACTGCACTGAGCAGAACAAAGGTCAATAACTGCAGTATCAACAGCTTTCTGGCAACCTTCACACTATTTGTACTGTGTAAAATACCGGATACAGACATGACGTTTGTTCTCTCCGTATCAAGTACCTAGCTGGAGGTAGACTGAATGCCGTATATCACTGCCTTTACTGTTTTGAGTCAAGCAGCAAAAACCGAGCAAATTATACGGGGCACAGGGACGAATTCAATGGATAAGTAGCGAAAAGGTGAACAATTATTTAAATTTTCCCCTTCACGACTATTTTGACAACCAAACTATAGCTGAATTTGCCCTTTTTGGTTTGATACGGTTATTTCATCACCCGACAAAGAAGCGTGCACTGGATCACATAATTAACTCATGACACTTTATATACCCTGCACTGTTTGAATGTCTTTAGCTAATCAGGCCTTTTAAAATCTTTATAAATCAATTTGTTAATAAAACACTGTTCGTTAAACAATCTTCTTTAAAAATAACCACGATTTATTGACACAACAACCCAACAAATAACAACATTTTCATTACAAGTTCAATATCAGCCGGTTGATGACCGTTCAATTTCAAAAGTGACTATTACAGTCCGGATTAAAATAAAAACATCTCTGAAATGCTATCAGTCTGTAAAAAAGCGGTGATTGAGTGTTTGTCACCGCTATATAATTAGCCTGCTCATTTTAACTGCAATAACACATGCGCTTTTTAAATATTTTTTGATAAAACGCAACTTTAGTTTGAGCTAAGAATGACGAGATGCCGTTCCCCGTCAAGTTCTGGTACCTGCAGTTTTATGACCGATTCCAAAGTGATACCTTCCGGCAATAGCGCCATTTCATCATCAGGGCTCACCCCTTTTAAGGCGTAAAAACGCCCCTGCCCTTTTTGTGGCAGGTGATGGCACCAGGAAAGCATATCCTGCAGGGACGCAAAAGCACGGCTGATCACCCCATCAAACAACGGGTCTGGCTCAAACTCTTCCACACGACTTTGTACCGGTTCGATATTTTTCAGCCCCAGTTCATGCTGAACCTGACGCAGGAAGCGTACGCGCTTACCCAGGCTGTCCAGCAGCGTAAAGTGTGAATCAGGGCGAACGATGGCAAGAGGAATTCCCGGTAAACCAGGGCCTGTGCCTACGTCGATGAAACGGCTGCCCTGCAGATGCTCATTTACTACGATGCTGTCCATGATATGGCGTACCAGCATCTGCATCGGGTCACGGACAGACGTCAGGTTATAGGCTTTGTTCCACTTATGCAGCAGTTCCACATAGCCAATCAGTTGCTGTTTTTGCTGATCGGGTAACGCTATTCCTGCCGCAGCAAGCAGCGAGTCCAGTTTCTTTTGCACAGTGAATCCTCAGAAAGAGTCGATATTCCGGGAACAGCCCGGTTGAGAAATGATAAAACACTCAGAAAGATGGGAAAAGTAAGAACTGACCGCCGCTTTGTTTTCAAAGGGCGGTCATAAGAGAGGTGAGTTATGCGCTACGGCGCAGTAAGCCTTGTTTTTTAAGCCAGATCAGCAAGATCGAGATAGCTGCCGGCGTAATACCCGAGATCCGCGATGCCTGACCAATGGAAGTTGGCTTGTGATCGTTAAGCTTGGCGATCACTTCATTGGAAAGACCATTAACCTGGCGGTAATCAAGATCAACCGGCAGCACAGTGTTTTCGTTACGCTGCTGTTTTTCGATCTCTTCCTGCTGACGGGCGATATAGCCTTCATATTTGATCTGAATTTCAACCTGTTCTGCTGCCTGCACATCCGGGACAGAAGGTGCGAACGGAGAAAGACGGGTAATCAGCTCATAGGTCATTTCAGGACGACGCAGCAGTTCTTCTGCACTGGCTTCTTTAGAAAGCGGTGCAGAAAGATGTGCATTAATCTCTTCAACCTGCGCGTGATGAGGGTTCACCCAGATACCACGCAGACGCTGACGTTCCTGTTCGATCATTTCCAGTTTTTCGTTGAACCGCGCCCAGCGGGCATCGTCAACCAGACCTAATTCACGGCCTTTTTCTGTCAGGCGTAAATCGGCATTGTCTTCGCGCAGCATCAGTCGATATTCAGCGCGTGATGTAAACATCCGGTACGGTTCTTTGGTGCCCAGCGTACACAGGTCATCAACCAGCACACCGAGATAAGCTTGATCGCGACGTGGCGCCCAGCCCTCTTCTTCGCTGGCACTACGGGCAGCATTCATGCCGGCGAGTAAGCCCTGTGCAGCGGCTTCTTCGTAACCCGTCGTACCGTTGATTTGTCCGGCAAAGAACAGACCGGCGATAAATTTACTTTCCAGCGTCGGTTTCAAATCACGCGGATCGAAGAAATCGTATTCAATCGCATAACCCGGACGAACAATAACGGCATTTTCCATCCCCTGCATAGACCGGACGATCTGCATCTGCACATCGAATGGCAGGCTGGTGGAAATTCCGTTTGGATAAACTTCATTGCTGGTCAGGCCTTCCGGTTCAAGGAAGATCTGATGAGAATTGCGATCGGCAAAACGCATGACTTTATCTTCGATCGACGGRCAGTAACGCGGGCCGATCCCTTCGATGATCCCGGCATACATCGGGCTGCGATCCAGATTATTGCGGATCACGTCATGGGTTTTTTCGTTGGTATAGGTCATGTAACACGGGATCTGGCGCGGATGTTGCGACACATTGCCCATGAACGAGAATACCGGTGCCGGATTATCACCATGCTGTTGTGCCAGAACACTGAAATCAATGGTCCGGGCATCAATACGCGGAGGTGTACCGGTTTTAAGACGGTTAACGCGTAAAGGCAATTCACGCAAACGTTGAGACAAAGAGATCGCCGGAGGATCCCCTGCACGGCCACCGCTGTAGTTTTCCAGACCTATGTGGATCTTTCCGTCCAGGAAGGTGCCGACAGTCAGTACAACCGCTTTAGCGCGGAATTTCAGCCCCATTTTGGTCACAGCACCGACCACACGATCGTTTTCGACGATCAGGTCTTCAACAGGTTGCTGGAAGATCATCAGGTTTGGCTGGTTTTCCAGGGCGGTACGGACGGCCTGACGGTACAGAACGCGGTCAGCTTGAGCACGTGTTGCCCTGACTGCCGGGCCTTTGCTTGCGTTTAGTATCCTAAACTGAATACCCGCATGATCGATAGCCGTAGCCATCAGTCCGCCCAATGCGTCGACTTCTTTTACCAGATGTCCTTTCCCGATCCCGCCAATTGCCGGGTTACACGACATCTGTCCCAGCGTGTCGATATTGTGGGTTAATAATAAGGTCTGACGTCCCATGCGTGCAGAAGCCATTGCGGCTTCAGTACCTGCATGACCACCACCTATGATGATGACGTCAAATTGATCCGGATAAAACATGCGACTGCACCTCGGCGTTCAAGCGAACTTTCTTTGTATGGCGTTGGGAGGAGGGATTCTACTCAAGTTTTGAGCTTCCACAAGTCCCCGGGGATCTTCACTAATTAAAAGAAGATCTTTTTTATTTAAAGATCTCTTATTAATACTTCTATTAGGATCGCGATCCTCTGTGCATAAGTCTTTTTTGTTTATGAAGATCAGTATGCTAAGAAGGATCGAATGCTGTGAATGATCGGTGATCCTGGACAGTATAAGCTGGGATCAGAAGTGAGAGTTATGCACAGCATGAAAAGCGTACAGGAGTTGTTAGAGGGATAACTACGGGTTTTACCCTGCTTTTAAGCATAGTTATCCACATCTGATCGCCTGAAATTTACACTTATTTGATCAAATTAATCCAGTTGATCACCCAAACCTCGGCCGGATCCTCAGGAATTTCGTGTTGAGTCACGTCGATCTCAAGACGATCACCGATCCGTTTTGCCCCTAATGACGTCAGTTTTTGATCCAGAGAACTGATCGCGCCACAGAAGGTGTCATATTCACTGCTGCCTAAACCTAATGCACCAAAGCGTACTTTTGACAGATCGGGTTGCTGATCTTCCAGCTGCTCCATAAAAGGTTGCAGGTTATCAGGCAGCTCACCAGCACCGTGTGTCGAGCACACGATCAGCCAGATACCTTCCTGCGGAACTTCGTACAGTTCCGGACCATGGAACATCTGAGTGGAAAAACCGGCTTCTTCCAGTTTCTCAGCCACGTGTTCTGCTACATATTCGGCACTGCCAAGCGTACTGCCACTGATCAGGGTAATGTCAGACATGATGCTCTCACCCGGGAAAAGGAGGCTATTGTACGCTGTGAATGAGCTGGGATCTACCTGTGGATAATAGGGGTATAGAAATCAGTGCTCAGGGCTGGATGGTACGTGTGATGGGGTTCTGCAGGGAGATCAGCGTCTCGGTCGACTGGATCTCGTCAATTGTCTGGATCTTGTTGATAAGTACGTGCTGAAGGGAATCAATCGAGCGGYACATGATCTTAATGAAAATGCTGTAATGCCCGGTGGTGTAATAGGCTTCGACCACTTCTTCTATACTTTCGAGCTTTTTCAGTGCCGACGGATAATCCTTGGCACTTTTCAAAATGATGCCAATAAAACAGCATACGTCGTAACCCAGCTGTTTAGGATTGACGGTAATATGCGCGCCGGTAATGATGCCCGCTTGTTTCATTTTTTCTACGCGGACGTGGATCGTCCCCGGGCTGACGGTGAACACTTTTGCCAGTTCAGCATATGGTGTACGGGCATTATCCATCAGGGCGTTCAGGATCCCGCGATCCAGCTCGTCGAGCTGATAAATTTCAGTCATGATTATCTTTCTCTTTAGGCTTAATTTCTCTGCCAGCGTCGCTGTACGCGGCTTTTCATACCGGTATCGAAGCGCCAGATATGATCGAAAATGCGCAGGATGCCGGGCTTGCCATAGTGCGACATTGCCAGGGCATGAAAGCGGTGATGTTTTTCCCGTTGCAACGCCCTGACCTTCTTTTGTACTTCATCTGGCAACCGCTGGGCGATAAAGTCCGAGATCACCACTGCATCAGCATCCTCCCACTGCGGAGAAGCGAGTTTATCCAGTGTGGCATTCAGACAGGCGGCCAGATCGGTACCACCACGAAAATGCTGCCCCAGAAAGCGCAGCGCCTGATCCAGGCCGCCGTTGGAGGTCAGTTCATAATGGATCACTTCACTGGCAAACAACATGATGTAACATCGGCGGTTATCAGCCAGTGCGATTTTCAGTAACGCCAGACAGAACGCTTTGGCGCACTGTTCGTTAAATCCCCCCATCGAACCGGATGTATCGACGCAGACGACAAAAGGTCCACGCGGTTGCGGTTCCTGTTGCTGATAGACCACAGGCCGTTTGACCACTTTCTCGCGCCAGACGTCCCCTTGCAGGCGATATGTCATCAGACGCTTTTCCAGCAAACGGCGGTAAAATTCGTATTCCAGCTCAGGCAGCCCCAGCGTCACCAGCTCCGTCGGCATCAGGCGCAAAATATCATCGCTCTGATGAATGCCATTCACTTCTTCCGGCACCGTTGCAGGTTCGCRCACCATCAGCCGGTGAGTTTCCATTTTTGCATCTTCATGCGGACTGGTTTTGACCGTCTGGCTGCGGCCCAGTTGTTCTGCCAGATGCATCAGCTCAGGCTGCTGCTGAAGAAAAGCGCCGAAACGCGCCAGCGACTGAATATCACCCCGCAGACGCTTCCCTTTACTCATATCCCACAACCGGCCTGCTGCCGTATCGTTCTCCGCTAATAAAGGAGAGAGCTCGCTGCTGAGCTGCAGTCGTTGCAGCAATTCTTCCTGCAACTGCTCCTGTTCTTGTTCGAGTAACTGATGATGAACGTTCACCGTTTGGAAGGTCAGGTTCAGGCGCCAGCGCTGGAGGAACAAGGTATGAAAGCTGTTGCCGGTTTTCGCCGTCCGTGAGGTTTCATTATTCTCCTGTAAGGTGCGGGCTTCAGTGGCAAAGGGAGAGCTGAGTTGCTCCAGTTCATCGATGAGGGAAGGCAGTCCGGACTGAAAAGCCGTGGCGTCGATCTGCTG
>NZ_JBFUHK010000083.1:0-11040 GCF_056402435.1 Rahnella sp. P4_A8
GCGGTGCAGTGTCGGAGATATTACGGTTGTTAATCGGGCTGCCGTGGGCATCAGCGGGAGCCATCCCGGGTCATCTGAAGCATTTTTACAGCAACGCAGCGATGCTAAAACTGCCCTCGAGACGTGAGCGTGAATATGCGAGGGAAGTGAGAGAAAAAAGGTCGAAATATCCCTTAAAAAACAATGCCGGTCACCTTAAGTGACCGGCATTAGCCTTCATGGCGACCTTTTTTTGCGTGGAAATCACTGGTGATGACCTGTCCTGGCTTATTCGACAGCAGAACCGCCTTTAATCCTGAACACCAGGTTCACCACGAGATTGCTGGCAGCCTTCGGTTCATAGCGCCATTTGCTCATCGCCTGTTTCACTTCCCGCTCAAACATATTGCGCGGCTCAGCTGACAGAACACGTACGTTTTGCACACGACCATCGCTGTCCACATCAAACTGTACACGAACCCGCCCTTCGATACGTAAGGCCAGTGCTCGCGCCGGATAAGCAGGTTCGCCACGCTGCAGCGGCCGCGGACCGGTATTGCTCTGCGCATTGGTAGACGCCGGAGGCTGACTCACGGGTTTAGTGACCGGCTGGTTGCTGGTTACCGGGGCAGTTTGTACCGTTTGCGCCGGTTTTTCGACGGGACGTTCAACGGGTTTCACCTTCGGTTTAACGACCGGCTTTTTCACCGGTTTTGGCTTAGGTTTTGGGGGCTCCGGAATCACAACGGCTTCAGGCGGCGGCGGTGGCTCCGGCACGACTTCCGGTTCCGGCTCAGGTGCTGGCGGTGTCGGTTCAGGTTGTGGCGGCGGCGGAGGGGGTGCAAAGTCGGCCGGATTGACCATCGTTACACTCATCACCTTCTGATCCTGACTTGGCAATTTGATTGACTCGCCCACCGTCATATACAACACGCCCGCAATGACTGCGACATGTAAACTAACAGCAAGCAAAACCGGCACCGTCACCTTGCGGATAAATCTAAACTTTTTTAGCGGCATAATGATTCATTTTCCCCGTGAAGCCGCAAGTTTAAATGTAAATAGCAATCATATTCAACACCGAGATGACAACTATTCTCAAATAACCCTTGTTTTGATCCTACGCAAAGCGCTTTCCCCGGACTTCAGGTTTAGCTATGTTAATTCTGTAAAATAGTCAGGCAGCCTCTGGCTGCCAAAAAACGCTCACTAAAACCCCATTAAAGGTGACTCATGCTTTACGTTATTTATTCTGAAGATGTTTCCGACTCGCTGGAGAAACGCGCTGCTGCCCGCCCTGCTCACATCGAACGCCTGAAAAAATTGCATGAACAAGGCCGCGTACTGATTGCAGGTCCGACCCCGTCCATTGACAGCGAAGATCCGGGCGCCGCCGGCATGACCGGATCCGTGCTGATTGTCGAATTCGAAACACTGGAAGACGCCAGAGTGTGGGCAGATGCCGATCCGTACGTTAAAGCTGGCGTGTATAAAGCCGTGACTGTCAAACCGTTCAAACGCGTATTCTGATGTTTTATGGGCAGTTTTTCGGGCTGCCCGCTATTCCCTGTGCCTTCCCGCCTTCTCTTTAATCAACTTTACTTTTGCTTACGTCAGTTGATTGTCTAAATATCCGGTTACTCAAACAGTTACCTGCGCCTTTTTTCTTTAACAGTCGAGCGGAGAACCTGATATGCAATGTCCGGTATGCAAAGAAAGTCAGTTAGTGATGTCCGAACGTCAGGGCATTGAAATCGATTATTGTCCTGACTGTCGCGGAGTATGGCTGGATCGCGGTGAGCTGGATAAAATCATCGAGAAATCTGCCACATTACAGGCCGCAGAACGCCCTGCAACTGCACGCTATGAGGAACGTGACCGTCGAGACGATCACCGGCCGCAAGGCAATTATGACAACCGCGGCCATTACCCGTCCCAAAAGCCCTATAAAAAGAAGAGCTTCCTTTCAGAGCTTTTCGACTGATTTCACCCCTCACGCGCCATGACATCACACCTCATGGCGTGATTCCCCGAATGCCGTCACATTGCATTCATCGCTTCTGTGTTAGAATGCTTACCCCTACCCATGAGGTAAGCATTATGTCATTCTTCGACGGACTGAAGTTTCTAACCAGCACGACCACGAAGGTCACCTGCCCGGAATGCGGTTATGTTTCAGAACAGATGAGCTCGAAAGTGCGCAAAAACGCCACGCTGGTCTGCAAAAAATGTGGCGCGCTTTTTCAGCCTAAATCCCGTTAATCAGGAATTCCATTCGTAGTTCACGGCATACAATGAAAGGCGCTGGTGCTGCTGATGATGGATTTGACGAATACGGTAAATATGGCGGTAGCGTCTTGACTGCCCTTCCAGCCAGCGGCTTCTCCGGCGCTGGGTCTGGCGTAACATCCGCCACCGGCCGACTTCATTTCTACTGTGTTTCATTCACTTGTGTCCCGTAATGCCCGTGGCTGCTTCTTTAACGAAAGCGCTTCTTTTACAGAAAGTGTCTTGAGCGGAAAAACTGCGGGACATTATAGGCCGATGACGTTGTGATCCAAGTCTTGTTTTCCCCCTTCCTCCACGTTATCAGCTAACCTTGATGTCAGGGCGATGACTCTTTTATTAATCTGATACAGATTACAGAGGTAGCTGATTGATTAGCAGGATAAAGTTAGTTAAAAGGTTTCCCCTTTCACGTACACTCATGCCGATGGCTTGCGAACAGGACTTTTCGCCTTTATGACAACATTTTATACGGTAATCAGCGGTCTTCTGGTTTTCGGTTACTGGTTACTGATTGCCGGTGTCACCCTGCGCATTCTGATGAAGCGCCGGGCAGTTCCGTCCGCAATGGCATGGCTGCTGATCATCTACATCATTCCGCTGGTCGGTATTATTGCCTATCTCTCGTTTGGGGAACTGCACTTAGGCAAACGCCGTGCGGAACGGGCAAAAGCCATGTGGCCCTCCACCGCCCGCTGGCTCAATGATCTCAAAGACTGTAAGCGTATTTTTGCCACTGAGAACAGTGAAATTGCCGCCTCACTTTTCCAGCTTTGCGAGCGCCGTCAGGGCATTGCCGGTGTAAAAGGTAATCAGTTGCAACTGCTGACCACCAGCGATGACGTGCTGCACGCGATGATGCGTGATATCGGACTGGCACGCAGTAACATCGAAATGGTGTTTTATATCTGGCAACCGGGCGGTCTGGTTGATCAGGTCGCAGAATCCCTGATGGCGGCCTCTCGCCGTGGCATTCATTGCCGTCTGATGCTGGATTCCGCTGGCAGCGTGGCCTTTTTCCGCAGCCCTTACCCGGCCATGATGCGCAACGCGGGTATCGAAGTCGTTGAAGCGTTGCAGGTGAATCTGTTCCGTGTGTTCCTGCGCCGGATGGATCTGCGTCAGCACCGTAAAGTCGTACTGATCGACAACTATGTCGCCTATACCGGCAGCATGAATATGGTCGATCCGCGTTTCTTCAAACAGGATGCCGGCGTCGGTCAGTGGGTGGACTTGATGGCGCGCATGGAAGGCCCTGTCGCCACCACAATGGGTATCGTGTATTCCTGCGACTGGGAGATTGAAACCGGCAAACGGATTTTACCGCCGGAACCGGATCTCAACCAGATGCCGTTCGAGCAGGAAAGCGGCCATACCATTCAGGTGATCGCTTCCGGCCCTGGCTTCCCTGAAGATATGATTCATCAGGCTCTGCTGACCGCGACCTATTCTGCACGCGAACAACTGGTGATGACGACACCGTATCTCGTGCCAAGCGACGATCTGCTGCATGCCATTTGCACAGCGGCGCAGCGCGGAGTGGATGTCAGTATCATTCTGCCGATGAAGAACGATTCGATGATGGTGAACTGGGCAAGTAAGGCGTTCTTTGGCGAATTGCTGGAAGCCGGTGTCAAAATTTACCAGTTCGAAGACGGCCTGCTGCATACCAAAAGTATTCTGGTCGACGGCCAGCTCAGTCTGGTCGGCACGGTGAATCTGGATATGCGCAGTCTGTGGCTCAATTTTGAGATAACACTGGTCATTGATGACGCCGGATTTGGCGATGATTTGGGCCGCGTGCAGGAAGATTATATTGCCCGCTCGCATTTGCTGGATGTGGAAGCCTGGCTTAAACGTCCTTTCTGGCACCGCATCGTCGAACGATTGTTCTACTTTTTCAGTCCGCTGCTGTAAAAGCCACGTCGGGCATGATGTAATACACACAGTACCGGCCTGAACCAGCCTGAATACACTCATCTGTAAACGAGAATGATATGGACCTGAATAATCGCCTGACCGAAGACGAAACGCTTGAACAAGCCTACGACATCTTTCTGGAACTGGCCGGAGATAACCTTGATCCGGCAGACATCCTGATCTTCAATCTGCAATTTGAAGAACGTGGCGGCGCTGAATTATATGACCCGGCTGAAGACTGGGTTGAGCACGTGGATTTCGACTTAAATCCGGACTTCTTTGCTGAAGTGGTGATTGGCCTGGCTGACGCTGAAGACCAGCCTATCAATGATATTTTCGCCCGTGTTCTGCTGTGTCGCGAGAAAGATCACAAGCTCTGCCATATCCTCTGGAAAGAATAATCTTCTCCGTCGTCCTTCAGACCGGCTCTGTGTTGGCTGCTTTCATTCACCCCGGTCACTGACATAAGTCAGCTCCCGGGAATTCACTCAATTGCCGCCTTGATCCAATCTGAATGACTTAGCAGAACGATACATAAAGATAACGAAGACGAAAAAAACCTGCCATTGGCAGGTTTTTTTATGCTTTCCGTCTGAGAATATTTATCAGAGCGGATCGACTTTCAGACAAGATACCGCGTGGCGGAAGCTGCCTTCCAGCAACGGACGGGTTATCGCACATTCTGGTCCGGCGATCGGGCAGCGGGTACGGAACACGCAACCTGACGGCGGATTAATTGGCGAAGGTAACTCCCCTTCCAGCAACTGAATGACTTTGTTGCGCTCTTTGTCCGGATCAGGAACCGGCACCGCAGACATCAGGGCACGGGTATACGGATGCTGAGGATTGTTGTACACCTCATCATAAGTCCCCAGCTCGACGGCATGACCAAGATACATCACCAGAACACGGTCAGAGATGTGCTTTACCACCGCCAGATCGTGCGCGATGAAAATCAGCGACAAGCCCATTTCACGCTGCAACTGCTGAAGCAGGTTAACCACCTGCGCCTGGATGGACACATCCAGTGCAGAGACTGGCTCATCACAGATAATCAGTTTCGGTTCCAGGATGAGTGCGCGCGCGATGCCAATACGCTGACACTGACCACCGGAGAATTCGTGCGGGTAACGGTTAATCAGGTTAGGCAGCAGCCCGACCTTTAACATCATTGCCTTCACTTTTTCCTTCACCTCAAGACGAGGCATCTTCGGATTATAGGTTTTCAGCGGCTCGGCAATGATTTCACCGATGGTCATACGCGGGTTCAGGGACGCCAGCGGATCCTGGAAAATCATCTGGATATCACTGCGCGTGTGGCGCCACTCGCTGTCCGACATATTCAGCAGATCTTTGCCCAGCCATGCGACACGACCGTCAGTGGCTTTCACCAACCCGATCAGCGCACGGGCAAAGGTCGATTTACCACAACCGGATTCCCCCACTACGCCCAGCGTTTCCCCTTCATAAAGACGCAGGGTCACGCCGTCGACGGCTTTCAGGGTTTTCGAGGGCTGCCAGAACCATTGTTTACCGTCTTTGATGTCGAAATGGACTTTAAGATCAGCCACTTCGAGCAGAACTTTTTTCTCTGGCGCGTGGGTGTTCATTGCCRCACTGTTCATGATTGTGTTGTCTGTCATACCAGCTCCTCCAGCGGCTTATAGCATGCACGCAAACGGCCATCCCCGAAACGCTCCAGCGGCGGTGCCGAGGAGCAGATATCCATCGCATGCGGACAGCGCGGCTGGAACGGACAACCTTTTGGCAGGCGCAGCAAGTTTGGCGGGTTGCCCGGAATAGTCATCATCGCGCCACCTTCGGCATCAAGACGAGGAACCGCATTGAGCAGGCCGATGGAATAAGGATGACAAGGTTCATAAAACACATCGCGTGCACGGCCATATTCCATGGTTCGCCCGGCGTACATCACCAGCACTTTGTCGCAGATACCGGCCACCACGCCAAGGTCATGCGTAATCATAATGATTGCTGTGTTGAACTCTGATTTCAGTTCATTCAGTAATGTCATGATTTGCGCCTGAACGGTCACGTCCAGCGCCGTGGTCGGCTCATCGGCAATCAGCAATTTAGGGCGGCACAACAACGCCATTGCAATCATCACACGCTGGCGCATACCACCGGAGAATTCATGTGGGAACATTTTCATACGCTTGCGGGCTTCCGGCATTTTCACCGCGTCCAGCATGCGTACGGATTCTTCAAACGCTTCGCGCTTACTCATTTTTTTATGCAGGATCAGGACTTCCATCAACTGTTCACCCACGCGCATGTACGGGTTGAGAGAGGTCATCGGATCCTGGAAGATCATCGAAATCTGTTCTGCGCGCAGCTTATTGAGCTGTTGTTGTGGCAGATTGAGGATTTCGCGGCCATTAAATTTCGCCGAACCGCCGATGCGGCCATTACTGGCCAGTAATCCCATCAGAGCAAAGGCGGTTTGTGATTTGCCAGAACCGGATTCGCCCACAATGCCCAGCGTTTCGCCAGCACGCAGATCGAAATTCAGATCGTTCACTGCGGTAACGTCACCGTCCGGAGTCTCGAACGTGACGCGCAAATCCTGAACATCAAGTAAGATTGGAGGAACTTTGCCGTCAACCGCGGCGGGGGCTGCAAATGTGGAATGTTCAATGGTGCTCATGATTGCACTCCTTAACGATCTTTCGGGTCGAGGGCATCACGCAAGCCATCGCCGATAAAATTGAAACAAAACAGAGTTACAACCAGGAAGCCTGCCGGGAACAGCAGTAACCAAGGTGAAACTTCCATCGAGTTGGCGCCATCGCTTAACAACGCGCCCCRACTGCTCAGTGGTTCCTGTGTACCCAATCCCAGGAAGCTCAGGAAGGATTCAAACAAAATCATGCTCGGCACCAGCAGCGATGCGTAGACCACGACAACGCCCAGCACATTGGGAACAATGTGACGCAGGACAATATTGCGCGTGCTCACACCACTCACCAGCGCCGCTTCGATGAATTCTTTACGCTTGAGGCTGAGAGTCTGTCCACGCACGATACGCGCCATGTCCAGCCAGGACACCATCCCGATCGCCACGAATATCAGCAGGATGTTTTGCCCGAAGAAGGTCACCAGCAGAATAACGAAGAACATGAACGGGAAGGAGTTGAGAATTTCCAGCAGACGCATCATTGCGGAGTCAATTTTACCGCCAAGATAACCGGACAACGACCCGTAAAGCGTACCGAGAATAACGGCCACTAACGCTGCCGCTACACCGACCATCAGGGAAATACGTCCGCCGATCGCCACACGTACCAGCAAATCACGGCCTGAAGAGTCAGTGCCGAAATAGTGGTGAGAAGCAAAATCAGGCGCCGCTGACATCATATTCCAGTCGGTATCATCGTAGGAAAACTGGGATAACATCGGCGCAAACGCCACGAATAGCGCGATAAATGCCAGCACGATCAGGCTGGTGACCGCGGCACGGTTGTGCATAAAACGACGTCGTGCATCCTGCCACAGACTGCGGCCTTCAACTTCGAGTTTTTCGCTGAAGTTTTCCACGACGTCGCTATTTTTCTTACTTAACATCATTGACGTACTCCGGCATTAATAACGGATTTTCGGGTCGATGACGGCATAAAGCACGTCGACGATCGCATTGAATAATATGGTCAATGCGCCCACTAAAATGGTCAGGCTCAAGACCAGTGAGTAGTCACGGTTTAATGCACCGTTAACAAACAGCTGGCCAATGCCCGGCAATCCGAAAATGCTCTCGATGACCATCGAACCGGTGATAATCCCAACGAAGGCCGGTCCCATGTATGACAATACCGGCAGCAGTGCAGGTTTAAGCGCGTGGCGCAAAATGATGCGACGCAGCGGCAACCCTTTGGCGCGAGCTGTACGGATGAAGTTGGAATGCAGAATTTCGATCATTGAACCGCGGGTGATACGCGCAATACTGGCGATATAAGCCAGTGACAGTGCCACCATCGGCAGGATCATATATTTGGCACCACCGCCATTCCAGCCGCCGCCAGGCAACCATTTAAGCGTGATGGCAAATATCAGCACCAGTAACGGCGCAACCACGAAACTGGGTATGACCACCCCCGTCATCGCAACGCCCATCACCGTGTAATCCCATTTCGTGTTCTGGTTGAGTGCTGCGATAACGCCCGCACTGACGCCAAACACAATCGCCATGATAAATGCCGCCAGACCCAGTTTCGCTGAAACCGGGAAAGAAGCCGCAACCAGATCATTAACGGTGTAGTCCTTATATTTGAACGACGGGCCAAAATCGCCTTTCGCCAGTTGTTCTAAATAATGGAAATATTGCTTATACATTGGGTCATTGAGGTGATATTTCGCCTCAATGTTCGCCATCACTTCTGGCGGAAGATTACGCTCACCCGTAAAAGGGCTGCCAGGTGCAAGACGCATCATAAAAAACGAAATGGTGATCAGAATGAATAGCGTCGGAATCGCTTCCAGACAGCGGCGTAAAATAAACTTTAACATTGCCCGTACCTGTTTCTAAGCCTGTCACTACAGCTTGATAGTTTTGGCTTGGTCACGACGACTATCGGGTGATAGCCGCCGTGGTGGCTCTTTGCTTCAGCACCGAAAACCGGCACTAAAAACATTACCTTCATCAATAAAGAAGGAGCAAGGCAGCTCGGGGATGCCTTGCTCTGACACTGATTAATTAGTGTTTGATGATGTATAAGTCTTTAACGTAGACGTTGTCCTGTGGATCTTTACCGGTGTAACCACCAACGTATGGTTTCACCAGACGCGCGTTCACGTAGTAATAGACAGGCACAATCGCAGAATCTTTATCGAGCTGGGTTTCAGCTTTCTGATACAGCGCTGCGCGTTCTTCGTCAGTTTTCGCGGTCAGCGTGTCCGCGATGTCTTTATCAAACGCAGGGCTCTTATAGTGAGCCGTGTTGTTGCTGCTGTCAGACAGCATAGTGTTCAGGAAGGAAGAAGGTTCGTTGTAATCGGAGCACCAGCCAGCACGGGCGATATCGAAGTTGCCCTGATGACGGCTGTCCAGGAAGGTTTTCCACTCCTGGTTAACGAGTTTCACGTCAACACCCAGGTTTTTCTTCCAGATAGCGGCAGCGGCGATAGCCAGTTTTTTGTGCAGATCAGACGTGTTGTACAGCAGGTCGAAAGTCAGTGGTTTAGCTGGGGTATAACCCGCTTCAGCCAGCAGTTTTTTAGCCTGCTCGTTACGCTGTTCCTGAGTCTCTTTAAACCAGGCCGGAGGCGTCAGTTTTGCACCATCAGTGTAAGGAGGGGTATAGCCATAAGCTGGCAAATCGCCCTGCGCTTTTACTTTGTTCACGATGATGTCGCGATCCAGGCCCAGTTTCAGCGCTTCACGAACGCGTGAATCAGTGAATGGTGCTTTCTGGTTATTGATTTCGTAGTAATAAGTGCACAGGTACGGGTCAACGTGGACTTCGGTCGGGATTTCTTTTTTCAGTTTCTGGAACAGTTCGATCGGCATGTTGTTATAGGTCATGTCGATTTCGCCGCTACGGTAGCGGTTAACGTCAGTCACTTCAGAGGAGATTGGCAGGTAAGTGACCTGATTAATAACGGTTTTCGCGTTATCCCAGTAAGTCGGGCTACGCTCCAGAACAATACGTTCGTTAACGGTCCAGGTTTTCAGTTTGTATGCACCGTTGCTCACGTAGTTTTCTGGCTGAGTCCATTTGTCGCCAAATTTCTCAACAACACTTTTGTTTACCGGCTTCATCGCGGTGTGAGACAGCATTTTGACGAAATAGGGAACAGGTTCGGTCAGAGTGACTTGCAGGGTATGGTCGTCAAGCGCTTTCACACCCAGAGTATCAGGGCTTTTCTTACCGCTGATGATGTCGTCAATGTTTTCGATATGACCGTATTGCAGATAGCTTTCATACGGAGACGCAGTTTTCGGATCCGCCAGACGCTGCCAGCTGTAGACAAAATCTTCGGCTGTTACAGGGTCGCCGTTAGACCATTTAGCTTCCGGGCGCAGGTGGAAGGTCCAGACTTTAAAATCTTTGTTTTCCCAACTGGTGGCTACACCAGGAATAACGCTGCCGTCTTTGCTATCGGTATTTACCAGGCCTTCCAGCAAATCACGGATAACGTTAGATTCCGGCACGCCTTCGACTTTATGCGGGTCGAGAGACTGAACTTCAGAACCGTTGTTGCGCACCAACTCTTGTTTGGCGGCCAGAGTCACGCCTGCTGGCACGTTGGCTGCGAATGCATTATTGATTGAAACAGATCCTACTGCAGCCAGAATGCAGGCAGCGAGCAGATTTTTTTTTGTGATGTTGGTCATTTTTATTCAACTCCAGTTTTTATTATGAACTTGCACGCCCGGGTGCAAGATAAACCCTTGCTGGGTCAATGGGTTTCAAAAGCAGGAACGAATTGCTCAAGAAAGGCCCCCATGTAGTTACCACCCGCAGATGGCTGTCCCCTATTACTGCATGTATTACTCAATAACGTTGGAAACGTCAGGCTGTTGTTCGCCATGTTGTTTCCGGGATCGTTAAGGATGATCCCACCCCATTTGATTTACCCCGTGCACAACAAAACAAGGTTCTGCGTCACACCAGGTAATCACATACTGTTATTCCTAACCTTAACAATATTATTTTCTTATTCGCCTGACGGCGATAGAAAGCCCTTCGCAGTTAAGCGCCTGAATTCAATTAATGAGAAGAAGAGATGAAGGTTTGTTTTGCTGAACCGGCAGACTCAACAAAAGACTGTGTAATGTCGCCAGCACAATGCCCGGCTTTCTTTTCGCAGAAAGCGGATGAGGATAATTTTGTGGTACGC
>NZ_JBFUHK010000084.1:0-10424 GCF_056402435.1 Rahnella sp. P4_A8
CTGGTTCGAACTGGACCTGAATTTTAAATTTACCGTGTGGCATGGAAAGTGCCTGCATACTTTGGGTGATCAGATGCGTTAGCTCATCAGCAAAATACTGACGTTTTTCGTGCAGTTGTTCAGCAACCGCGACGGCTTGTTGGTAATGGCGTTGCACTGCTTCACTCAGCTCTGCCTGATTGGTTTCCTGATCATCCAGTTCCTGCTGTTCCTCAAGCAACTGACGATGCAGTTCAGGAAGATCTTCAGCGCTGACATGATGTTTACGGGCCAGGTTCATCTGGCGTGACAAACGCTGCTCCAGCTCGAATAGACGGTTTGGATCCATGTCCAGGCGTTCGCTGTAATGACGTAATTCATCGCTGGCCTCGCTGACCTGAATGGACGCGTCATCAAGCATGACGATAAGATCATTCATTTTGCTGTCGAGTTCTGCGAGTTCAGTTAGCTGATTGCGGGCGCTATAAAGCAGACTGACAATATTCTGCTCTTCACCATCAGCCAGCAAATAGAGCGCATTTTGGCTCAGTGAAAGCAGTTGTCCGCTGTTAGCCAGACGTTTGTATTCTTCATCAATTTGCTCGTACTCACCTGCCTGAGGAGCAAATTCATTCAGCTCTTTCAACTGGTATTGTAACAACTGGCGGCGTGATTCTCGCTCACTCATCTGCTGTTGATATTGTGCCAGCTGGCGGCAGCTCTGATGCCAGTTTTGGTAAGCTTTGCGCATTTCAGACAGCAGTAAGGGCTGATCCGAATAAGCATCGAGTAAAGCTTTCTGATGCTCAGGTTTGAGCAGAAGCTGATGGGCGTGTTGTCCGTGAATTTGGATCAAATGCTGGCCCAGTTCACGGAGCTGTGACAGGGGAACGGGCGTGCCGTTTATAAAGCCACGCGAACGGCCATCGTTGCTGATCGTCCGGCGCAACAGGCAATCCAGCCCTTCATCAAGCTGATTTTCAGCCAGCCAGTGTTTCGCCGAAGGGGTATCCGCTAAGGTGAATCGCGCGCAGATATCTGCACGGCTGGCACCGAGACGCACCATGCTGCCATCGGCACGATTGCCCAGACAAAGCCCAAGCGCATCAATCGCGATGGACTTACCGGCACCGGTTTCACCGGTGATGGCCGTCATACCTGCATGAAAATCGATTTCTAATTCACGGACAATGGCAAAGTTACTGATAGTTAATTGCGCCAGCATGATCACCTTCCTGTACATAACAACAGACCTGTAATTACATACAGTATAAACTGGTTTTATATACAGTAAAGGGGCTGGCGAATTATTTTTATCAGATCAGAAGAGTTTTTTTGACCATCCAAGTTTTGTGCTTAATGTATTGAAATAACTGTAGTCTTTCGGATGGATCAGATTCAGATGAAACTCACTGCGACGGATAACCACTTCTTCGCCCGGCTGAATCGGCAGGGCGATCTGGCTGTCGCAGCTGATTTCAAGGTCATTGCTCATATGCGAAAACCGCAGACAAATCGTGCTGCTACTGTTGATAACCAGCGGGCGCGCCGAAAGGGTATGTGGGAACATCGGCACCAGTGCGATAGCTTCTAACGTCGGCGTCAGGATCGGACCGCCGCCTGAGAGTGAATATGCGGTAGAACCGGTTGGTGTCGAAATAATCAGACCATCGGAGCGCTGGGAAAAAGCGAATTTGTCATCAATATAGACTTCAAATTCAATCATGTGCGCGACTTTTCCCGGATGAAGGACGACTTCATTGATGGCGGTACTGACGCGACATTGCTGGTCCTTGCAGCGCACCATGGCTTCCAGCAGGAAGCGTTGCTCGCTGATGTATTCACCCTGCAGAACGTCATCGAGTTGCTGCAAAGCGTTATCCGGATCCAGATCGGTAAGAAAGCCAAGATTACCCCGGTTGATGCCGATGACTTTTATGTCATAGCGGGCCAGAACGCGCGCCGCACCCAGCATATTGCCGTCACCGCCGACGACCACGGCTAAATCCGCCAGCTTGCCGATCTCAGCCAGACTGCCCGTTTGTGCGCCTTCCAGGGCTAAATCTTGTGCCACCTGACGTTCGACGATCACCTGATAACCTTTTGAGATTAACCAGTGGTAAAGCATTTCATGGGTGGCAAGTGCGGAAGGATGGCGAGGGTGTCCGACAATCCCAATGCACTCAAATTTTTTATTCATCGCTGTGGTTATCCTCAGCAGGGTGTGATGACTCCTGCATTATGACCGGTTTCATTAAAAACCAAACCTTGAAACCCCGGTTTTGATCCCCATAATAAGCCAACTAGCAAGATTAATGCTAAAACGCGGAGAGATTCATGAGTAGTAAAGAACATAAGACACCTGACGAGCAAGTCTCTGAAGAACTGAATCAGGAACAAGAGCTGCATACGGAAGCGGAAACTCAGGCGGCAGATGTCGTTGACCCGCGCGATGAACGTATTGCTGAACTGGAAGCGCAGCTGAAAGAACTCCAGCAGCGTGAGCGTGACAGCTTGCTGCGTGCGAAAGCGGAAGTGGAAAATATCCGCCGTCGTACCGAGCAGGATATAGAGAAAGCGCATAAATTCGCTCTGGAGAAATTCTCTGGCGAATTGTTGCCGGTAATCGATAATCTGGAACGTGCGCTGGATCTGGCTGATAAATCGAATTCAGAACTGGCGGGTCTGATTGAAGGCGTCGAGCTGACCCTGAAATCCCTGCTGGATGCTGTTCGCAAGTTCGGTATGGAAGTGGTGGCTGATATCCACGTGCCATTCAACCCTGAACTGCACCAGGCGATGACTATGATGGAATCCGACGAGCTGGAACCTAATCACGTAATGATGGTGATGCAGAAGGGTTATACGCTGAACGGCCGTCTTTTGCGTCCGGCAATGGTTGCGGTTTCTAAAGCCAAAGCCTGATTCTGTTTTAAGCAGACTGACATAATGGAAGAGGCACCTTTGCGGGTGCCTCTTTTTTTGTTATTCCGGCAATCTGGGCACCCAGTCAATCGGTGCCAGACCTTGCTGCACCAGTAAGGCATTCGCCTGCGAGAAGTGCTTACACCCCAGGAAACCCCGGTGGGCGGAAAGCGGAGAAGGGTGCGGTGCTTTCAATACATGATGACGATTACGATCGATAATATTGCCTTTTTTCTGCGCATGGGAGCCCCAGAGTAAAAAGACGATCCCTTCACGATTTTCATTCAACGCTGCGATGACCTTATCAGTAAACGTCTCCCAGCCCAGTTTGGCATGTGAATGCGCCTGACCACCTTCGACAGTCAGCACGGTATTGAGCAACAGGACGCCCTGATCTGCCCAACTCTGCAAATAGCCGTGAGTGGGTCGTTCGAAGCCTGGAATATCGGCGGCCAGCTCTTTATACATATTCACTAATGAAGGTGGTGCCGGAATGCCCGGGCGAACGGAGAACGATAATCCATGAGCCTGATTGGGGCCATGATAAGGGTCCTGCCCCAAAATCACGACTTTGACGTCTGCCAGTTCGGTAGAGCGGAATGCATTAAACACATCCTGCTGCGGTGGATAAATTGTTTTGCCCGCAGCGCGTTCAGCCGCGACAAACTTCAGCGTATCAACGAAGTAAGGTTGTTCTTTTTCCTGACCAATGACGTCATGCCAGGTGAGAGTGGTGGACATTGACGCTCTCCTTTTGATGATAATTTTAAACTGGCAGTAGCTTACCTGCTCATTCCGATGAGTGAAACCCGCACGCGCTTTTGCTGATGTTTATCTGCGACTTAACGTTCTATGCAAAAATTTGTTGATAATTTACAAAAATAATTTAATCCAGTGCCTTGGAAAAATTGATATAAAACATAAATATGCTGAGGGTAAGAAATACCCACAAGGAAAAGATTGATATTTATCAAAGAATGCGGGGTGTTCTGCTGTTATATCTGACAACAGGAAAACAGGTTGTCGTTCAACCTTACACCAATCAATTAACAGTATCGTAGCCAACAATGGAGGCAACATATGATCACCGGGATCCAAATTACTAAAAGCAACAACGAAGCGCTGAAAAACTCTTTCTGGCTGCTGGATGATGAAAAAGCGGAAGCGCGCTGCGTGTGTGCAAAAGCGGGTTTTGCGGAAGACCAGATCGTTGCTGTCAGCGAGCTTGGCCAGTTTGAATACCGTGAAGTACCAATGGAAATTCAACCGACTGTACGTGTGGAAGGGGGTCAGCACCTGAACGTTAACGTATTGCGCCGTGAAACTCTGGAAGATGCGGTTAAGCATCCTGAAAAATACCCGCAGCTGACCATTCGTGTGTCTGGTTATGCGGTGCGCTTTAACTCACTGACTGCTGAGCAGCAGCGTGACGTGATTACCCGTACTTTCACCGAAAGTCTGTAATCGCTTCCGAGCTTTTAAGATTCCAGCAGTTTCATGGATATAAAAAAACCGCCTTCAGGGCGGTTTTTCTTTGCACCAAATCAGGCTGATGTTTATTTAGCAGCGTCTTTTACAGCGTCAGGTTTAACACGGCGTTTGCCGACGTTTTTGCTGTCACGATGGCGAACTTTAACTTTCACCTTCGATTTTTCCTGATCCGCTTTCTGCTTCTCTTTGCGTTTCGCCAGCACTTTCTTCGACGGCTTACCGGTGACTTTCTCGCTCGGTGCTTTCGTTTTTGGACGGAACTCGTCCAATACGCGTGCTTTCAACGGCTCGTTAAGGTAACGGCCGATCTTACCGAGCAGCAGATGGTCATGCGCTTCCACGAAAGAAATCGCGGTCCCTTTACGACCAGCACGACCGGTACGGCCGATACGGTGCAGATAGATATCAGCGGTCAGCGGCAGGTCAAAGTTGAAGACATGGCTGATGTCGTTGATATCCAGGCCACGGGCAGCAATGTCGGTCGCAACGAGGACGTTAACGCGGTCTTCAACCATACGTTTGACGGCTTCGGTACGTTTCACCTGCACCATTTCGCCTTCAAGATAACAGGAGTTAATCCCTGCTTCGCGCAACCACGCAACCAGCTCATGCACACGCTCGCGTTTACGCACAAAGATCACGGATTTAGTGACATCTTCCTGTTTCAGCAAATGGATGAGCATCCGGGCTTTATGCGCCAGATCGTCGGCACGATAATACCATTGCAGGATTTTTTTGCGTTCGCGGCGTGACGGGTCAGCTTCGATTTCCACCGGCTCAGTCAGGATGCGTTCTGCGAATTCACGGATGGCTTCCCCTTCCAGCGTTGCGGAGAACAGCAACGTCTGTTTGCGCCAGCGTGCTTCGGCGGAAATCGTTTCGATGTCCTGAGCAAAACCCATGTCCAGCATGCGGTCGGCTTCGTCGAGGATCAGCGTTTCGATTGCGCGGCAGTCAAAGTTTTCTTCTTTAATGTATTGCAGCAAACGACCGGTGGTCGCAACAACGATGTCCTGGTTTTCGCTGAACACTTCGGCGTGGTTCATATAAGCCACACCGCCGGTGATGGTGGCGATATCCAGTTCGGTATGTTTGGCTAACTCACGCGCCTGCTCAGCAACCTGCATAGCAAGTTCACGGGTTGGCGTGAGGATCAGAATTCGTGGCGGACCAGATTTCTTACGCGGGAAATCCAGCAAATGCTGCAATGCAGGCAGCAGGAATGCCGCTGTTTTGCCGGTGCCGGTAGGAGCCGAACCCAACACATCGCGTCCGTCCATTGCTGGCGGAATGGCCTCTGCCTGAATGACAGTAGGACGGATATAGCCTTTGTCGCCAAGGGCTTCAATCAGGCGTTCATCGAGTTCGAGTTCGGAAAAAGTGGTTACAGTCATGGTCTACCTCTACTTGGGGCGCCGATTATAGACGTGTTAGACGCGATCTTCACCTATTTAAGCGGTTTGCGTGGCTTTTACTCTGCTTCTCTTTGCCCTATGCTACGACAGTTTTCGTTTACAGGCCTGTTGGCTGGCGTAATTACGGTGAAATTAGTGACAAAAGTAGTCAGTTCCGCAAACCCTTTACGGCGTAATGGATTTACCTTTAAGCAGTTTTTCGTTGCGCATGACCGATGCGCGATGAAAGTCGGTACCGATGGTGTCCTGCTCGGTGCCACGGCGCCGGTTAGCCATGCACGACGTGTTCTTGATATTGGCTGCGGCAGCGGCCTGATTGCCATGATGCTGGCGCAACGCAGTAATGCTCAAACTGTTATTGATGCCGTCGAACTCGAACCTTCCGCAGCGGCGCAGGCTGAGGAGAATTTCCGCAACTCAGTTTGGGCGCAAAGGCTGGCGGTGTATGCGCAGGACATTAATGTTTATGCCGGCGAACATCAGGCTGAATACGATCTGATTGTGAGTAATCCGCCTTACTTTGAATCGGCTGTTGCCTGTCGCGATGAAGCCCGAAATGCCGCCCGTTACACCGAAACTCTGACGCACGATGCATTGCTTGAATGCGCAAATAAGCTGCTTACGCCAGAGGGATTGTTTAGTGTTGTCTTGCCGTACGACATCGGGCTGGCGTTTGAAACTCTGGCTCATCGAAAAGGCTGGTTCAGTGCACGGCGGATGGCCGTACGCGACCGACCGGGAAAACCGCTTAACCGGCTAGTGCTGACCTTATCAAGGCAATCAGTTGAAAGGGTTGACGAGGAACTGGCACTGCGGAAATCGGAAGGCGTTTACAGCGAAGCATTCTGTGCGCTGATTACTGATTTTTATCTGAATTATTAGCGGATGGCTGGGCTTTCAAAAAGTGCGTTCCTTCGCACTTTCCCGATACCATTGCTGCAAATATTACGGCTGCAAAATGGTCGGCTGCGGATTTTCCTGTAGATCAGGATAGTCCAGCGTGAAATGCAGTCCTCGACTCTCTTTGCGTTCCAGGGCACTGCGGACGATCAACTCGGCAACCAGCACCAGATTTCTCAATTCCAGCAAATTATTGGAAATACGGAAGTTGGCATAATACTCGTCAATTTCCTGTTGCAGCGTCATGATGCGGCGCAACGCACGCTCAAGACGTTTTGTCGTGCGTACAATCCCTACGTAATCCCACATAAACAGCCGCAATTCATGCCAGTTATGCTGAATGACCACCTGCTCATCGGAATTATCCACCCGGCTTTCATCCCATTGCGGAATATTTGTCGCCAGTTTTGCATGCGGCAGACGTTTAATTATATCTTCTGCTGCCGACCAGCCATAAACCACGCATTCCAGCAGTGAGTTAGAGGCCAGACGGTTAGCGCCATGCAGGCCGGTATAACTGACTTCGCCAATCGCATACAAACCATCGAGATCGGTGCGCCCGTGCTGATCAACCATTACGCCGCCGCAGGTGTAATGCGCAGCCGGAACAATCGGGATGGCCTCTTTGGTCAGATCAATACCCAGTGATTGCAGCTTTTCATCAATCATCGGGAAATGATGCTTAATGAATTCCGGCGGGCGATGGCTGATATCGAGATACATGCAGTCGGCGCCAAGACGCTTCATTTCATGGTCGATGGCCCGTGCCACCACATCGCGCGGTGCCAGTTCTCCACGTTCATCGAAATCCGGCATAAAACGGGTGCCATCCGGGCGTTTGAGCAGGGCACCTTCGCCGCGCAGTGCTTCCGTCAGCAGAAAGTTACGTGCCTGAGGGTGATAGAGGCACGTCGGGTGAAACTGGTTGAATTCAAGATTGGCAACACGGCAGCCTGCGCGCCACGCCATGGCGACGCCATCGCCGGAAGAGATATCCGGATTGGTCGTGTACTGATAGACCTTGGCTGCGCCCCCTGTGGCCAGTACAACGGCCTTGGCACGGAGCGTTTCAACGTGCTCTTTATCGCGGTTCCAGACATACGCGCCAACGACGCGTTGTGTCCCCGGCAATCCAAGCTTGCTTGAGGTAATTAAATCAACGGCATTATAGCGTTCTTTCACGCAAATATTGGCGTGCGCCCTTGCTTTCCCAACCAGCGTAGTCTCTACTTCTTTACCTGTAGCATCAGCAGCATGCAGGATCCTACGGTGGCTGTGGCCGCCTTCACGTGTCAGATGATAACGCTCTTCTGAGCTTGTGTTGGTTTCGGTATCAAACAGTACGCCCTGGTCGATCAACCACTGGACACAATGACGTGCGTTGCTCGCGATAAATTCAACAGCTTCTWTATCGCATAAGCCCGCACCGGCAATTAATGTGTCATCAACATGTGAGGCAATGCTGTCTGCTTCGTCGAAAACGGCGGCAATCCCGCCCTGGGCGTAAAATGTTGAGCCTTCGTTGAGCGGGCCTTTACTGAGAACAGTGACATGACAGTGGTCTGCAAGTCGCAAAGCCAAAGAAAGGCCTGCAGCGCCACTTCCGATTATCAATACATCGCTAAGAAATTCAGATGAAGGTTGCATAACGTATGATGTTTGCAGAAGAAGAGGGAAATTCATGTTAGCCTAAACTCCCGTGCAAAAGCCACGGGCTTGAGACTTCAATAGAAAAAACAACGGCGATGTGGAACTTAATGTTTCATGTGAACTCCAAGCAGTACTTGCTCAGGAATATAATGATGAAAGCTGGCAGTACGACTTTAAGCGCGGAGAAGATTTTGGGGAGATTTTACCTCGGATGAGCGAGCAGTTAGCCGATCAGGTTCTGGTTGAGCGGGTCCAGAAGGGTGATCAAAAATCGTTCAATTTACTGGTTATTCGTTACCAGCATAAGGTAGCGAGCCTTGTATCCCGCTATGTGCCACAAGGTGATGTGCCTGATGTGGTTCAGGAATCTTTTATCAAAGCATATCGTGCGCTGGAATCTTTCCGCGGCGACAGTGCTTTTTATACCTGGCTGTATCGTATTGCAGTCAACACAGCGAAAAACTATTTAGTTGCTCAGGGGCGACGCCCGCCATCCAGTGATGTCGACGCGAATGAAGCCGAAAATTTCGAAAGTGGCGGTGCACTGAAAGAAATTTCGAACCCTGAGAACTTGATGTTGTCTGAAGAGTTACGGAAGATTGTTTTCCGTACTATTGAAGCACTTCCTGAAGATCTTCGTATGGCGATTACCTTGAGGGAGTTGGATGGATTGAGCTACGAAGAAATAGCCGCCATCATGGATTGTCCGGTGGGTACGGTGAGATCCCGTATATTCCGTGCCCGGGAAGCAATTGATAACAAAGTTCAACCGCTCATCCAGCGTTAGAGATGACGGACACAGGAAGGATACTTAGGCATGCAGAAAGAAAAGCTTTCCGCTCTGATGGATGGTGAAGCCATTGATACCGAACTGTTAAGTTCGTTATCAACAGATACCAGGCTTCAGCAAGACTGGCAGAGTTATCATTTGATCCGCGATACCTTACGTGGTGATATTGGGAACGTTGTGCATCTGGATATCGCAGACCGTGTGGCCGCAGCGCTGGCTAATGAGCCGGTAAAACTGGTGCCGGGTTCAGCAACCGAATCACAACCTCAGCCTCATACCTGGCAAAAAATGCCATTCTGGCAGAAGGTGCGCCCTTGGGCGAGTCAGTTGACTCAGGTCGGCGTGGCTGCTTGTGTATCACTTGCTGTGATTGTTGGCGTTCAGCATTATAACCAGCCTGACGCATCGGGTGCTTCTCCGGAAACCCCAGCGTTCAATACGTTGCCTATGATGGGTAAAGCCTCCCCGGTGAGCTTCGGCGTGCCAAATGAAGGCAATACCACCAGCGGGCAACAGAATGTTCAGGAGCAACGTAAGCGCATTAATGCGATGTTGCAGGATTACGAATTGCAGCGTCGCTTGCATTCAGAGCAGCTTCAACTCGAACCAGTTACTCCTCAGCAAGCCGCTGTTCAGGTCCCAGGAACTCAGTCTTTAGGAACGCAAACGCAGTAATGAAGCAAATTTGGTTTGCCGTTTGTTTAGCTGCGGGCAGCCTGCTTACTCCAAGTATCGCCTCGGCAGATTCTTCTTCCGAGGCGTTACTGCAAGAGATGGGCAAAGCTTCCCAGACGCTGAATTATGAAATGGGTTTTATCAACATTACGAAGCAAGGGATTGATTCCTTTCGCTATCGTCATGCTGTCTCTCATCAAACTTCCCTCGCTCAACTGGTTCTGATGGATGGTCCGCGCCGTGAAATTGTCCAGCGTGGAAAAGACGTCAGCTACTTTGAGACCGGTTTACAGCCCTTTACGTTGGATGGCGATCATATCGTTGATTCCCTGCCTTCCATCGTGTTCAGCGATTTTTCTCTTCTGACCAAATACTACGATTTTATCGCCGTAGGCCGCGCACGCACAGCGGATCGCCTGAGTCAGGTGATCAGAGTTGTATCCCGCGATGGTACCCGATTCAGTTATGTCATATGGATCGATGAGCAGACGAAATTGCCGATGCGTGTCGATTTACTGGATCGTGACGGTGAAACGCTTGAGCAGTTCCGTGTGATCAGTTTTGATGAGGGAGAACAAGTTGTTGGAACGCTTTCTGAT
>NZ_JBFUHK010000085.1:0-9319 GCF_056402435.1 Rahnella sp. P4_A8
GTTGTTCTAATGCGTTAGCAAGACGGGCGATCCGTTCTGCCAGAAGGGGAGATTGCGCCATACTGTCTCTTCCGGTTTCCATTGAGTTGTTGAATAGTGTACTGGCTAATAGCGATATGCCACGTTTATTTTTGTCGTTATAGCTTGTTGATTACTAAAAATTTTCTATTATCAGAAATGTGACCCCGTTCATATGAACGCCGGTTTAGCTGCACATTTAAGGGTAGGCAATCCAATTTATTCGTGCATACTGTGCGCCTTTTAGTGGGCATCATAAGATCGAGCGCACTCATCGCTTACGGATGTTCGAGCAAAAAAGAAACGAAATATGAGCACTGAACATAAACGGTCACTCCCAGCAGTAACCCTGGCCGCCATTGGTGTGGTCTATGGCGACATTGGTACCAGTCCTCTCTACACCTTAAGAGAGTGTTTTTCTGGTCACTATGGTTTCAACGTTGAACCCAGCGTCGTTTTTGGTTTTCTCTCTCTGATTTTCTGGATGTTAATCCTCATTGTTTCGCTCAAGTACCTCACTTACGTGATGCGGGCGGACAACGCAGGCGAAGGCGGTATTCTGACGCTGATGTCTCTGGCGGGCAGAAACACCTCGGCACGCACCACTGCCGTTTTGGTCATTCTCGGCCTGATCGGCGGAAGTTTCTTCTATGGTGAAGTGGTGATCACTCCGGCTATTTCTGTTCTTTCCGCGATGGAAGGTTTGGAAATCGCAGCACCTTCACTCGATCCTTATATCGTCCCCTTATCTATTACTGTCCTGACGCTGCTTTTCATTATTCAGAAACACGGCACCGGCATCGTGGGCAAACTGTTTGCGCCGGTGATGTTGTTGTGGTTCCTGACGCTGGCTGTTCTCGGCGTGAACAGCATCATGCAGAACCCTGAAGTACTTCGCGCCATGAACCCGATGTGGGCGGTTAACTTCTTTATCGAGCATAAGTCGTTTTCCTTCCTGGCACTTGGCGCGGTCGTTCTGTCGATTACCGGTGTGGAAGCGCTGTATGCGGATATGGGCCACTTCGGGAAATTCCCGATCCGTCTGGCCTGGTTCACCGTGGTGCTGCCTTCTCTGGTGCTGAACTACTTCGGTCAGGGCGCATTGCTGCTGAAAGACCCGGAGTCGATTAAAAACCCGTTCTTTCTGCTGGCGCCTGACTGGGCATTGATCCCGTTACTGGTTCTGGCAACACTCGCGACCATTATTGCCTCTCAGGCGGTGATTTCCGGCGTGTTTTCCCTGACGCGTCAGGCTGTGCGTTTAGGCTATCTACCGCCAATGCGCATCATCCACACTTCAGAAATGGAAGCAGGCCAGATTTACATCCCGGCCATTAACTGGTTGCTGTACTTTGCGGTGGTTATCGTTATCGCCAGCTTCGAGCATTCGAGCAATCTGGCAGCGGCATACGGTATCGCAGTGACCGGTACGATGGTGCTGACCAGTATTCTTTCCTGTACGGTGGCACTCAAAAACTGGCACTGGAAACCTTTCCTGGTCGGGCTTTTGCTGATCGGTCTGCTGTTTATGGATATCCCGCTGTTCGCGGCGAACGCTACTAAACTGTTCTCCGGCGGTTGGTTGCCGCTGACGCTGGGTTTGGGCATGTTTATCGTTATGACGACCTGGAAAAGCGAGCGCCTCCGCCTTATGCGCCGCATGAACGAGCATGGGAATTCCCTGGAAGCGATGATCGCCTCTCTGGAGAAATCCCCGCCGGTGCGTGTTCCGGGTACGGCTGTGTATATGTCGCGCRCCATCAACGTCATTCCGTTTGCGTTGCTGCACAATCTCAAACACAACAAAGTGTTGCATGAGCGTGTGGTACTGCTGACGTTACGCACCGAAGATGCGCCTTATGTACATAACGTCCGGCGCGTCACCATCGAACAGCTTTCGCCGACGTTCTGGCGTGTGGTCGCCAGCTACGGATTTAAAGAAACGCCGAACGTGGAGGAAGTGTTCCACCGTTGCGGTCTGGAAGGATTGCCGTGCCGGATGATGGAAACGTCATTCTTTATGTCGCACGAATCACTGATCCTGACCAAGCGCCCCTGGTATCTCTACTTCCGTGGCAAACTCTTTATGGCGCTCAGCCGCAACGCCTTACGCGCGCCAGATCAGTTTGAAATTCCGCCGAACCGCGTAATCGAACTCGGTACGCAGGTAGAAATCTGATCCTCATTTCTACTGCTCGCAGGGCACCTTCGGGTGCCCTGTTTTATTTTCGCGTTCTCCTTTCTGAAACGACTAACTCAAATTTCCCTGCGGTTTCTTAATTATTCAGCGAAACGTTTCGACGCTGATCACAATTCCATCATAACTCCGTTGCGATGGCCGGGGATCTTTATAAACTCATCGGTGAGCGAAACGTTTCGCTGTAGGAGTTCACAATGAAGAAGTCACCGCTGTTAAATGCCGAAATCTCACATGTTATTGCCCGGTTAGGTCACACCGATCAGCTGGTTATTGGCGATGCCGGACTTCCTGTGCCAGCAGCTTGCCAACGCATCGATCTGGCCCTGACCCAGGGAGTTCCCACCTTTTTACAAGTCTTAGAGGTAGTGACACATGAGATGCAGGTTGAGCGGGCTATCCTCGCCGAGGAAATCCTCACTAAAAATCCTCAACTCCATGAAGCGTTGCTCGCCCAATTGACACAACTCGAACAACACCAGGGAAACACCATTGCTTTGGATTACGTCAGTCATGAGTCATTCAAAGCACAAAGCGAAAAAAGTCGGGCTGTGATCCGCAGCGGGGAATGTTCGCCTTATGCGAACGTTATTCTGTGTGCTGGCGTAACCTTCTGAGGCCTTTATGCAACCTTTGCTGCAACTGACAGGCATTGATAAAGCCTTTCCCGGCGTAAAAGCACTTTCCGGCGCGGCGCTCAGCGTTTATCCGGGACGTGTAATGGCGCTGGTGGGAGAAAACGGCGCGGGCAAGTCCACCATGATGAAAGTGCTGACCGGCATCTATCAGAAAGATGCCGGCTCAGTGCATTTTCTTGGCAAGGAAGCGGTTTTCAGTGGCCCTAAAGCCTCTCAGGAAGCCGGGATTGGTATCATTCATCAGGAATTGAACCTGATCCCCCAACTGACGATTGCTGAAAATATCTTCCTGGGCCGTGAGTTTGTGAACGGTTTTGGCCGCATCAACTGGAAAAAGATGTATGCCGAGGCCGATAAACTGCTGGCGCGCCTGAATCTGCGTTACAAAAGTGACCGGCTGGTAGGCGATTTATCCATCGGCGACCAGCAGATGGTCGAAATTGCCAAAGTGCTGAGCTTTGAATCCAAAGTCATCATTATGGATGAACCGACGGATGCCCTGACCGATACCGAAACCGCTTCTTTATTTAACGTGATCCGGGAACTGAAAGCCGCCGGTTGCGGTGTGGTGTATATCTCCCACCGCATGAAAGAAATTTTCGAAATCTGCGACGACGTGACGGTGTTCCGTGACGGGCAGTTCATCGCAGAGCGGCCGGTCAGTTCGCTTGAAGAAGACACGCTGATTGAAATGATGGTGGGCCGTCGCCTCGAAGAGCAATACCCGCGCATTAATCATGAACGCGGTGCGCTGCGTTTGCAGGTACGCGATGTCAGCGGGCCGGGCGTGGATAACGTCAGCTTTGATCTGTACAGCGGCGAAATTCTGGGGATTTCCGGTCTGATGGGCGCAGGCCGTACCGAACTGATGAAAATTCTCTACGGAGCCTTACCGCGTAAAAGTGGTTATGTGGCGCTTGATGGTCGCGAAGTGGTGACACACTCACCGCAGGACGGGCTGGCAAACGGCATTGTTTATATCTCTGAAGACCGCAAGCGCGATGGCTTAGTTCTGGGCATGTCAGTGAAAGAAAACATGTCGCTGACGGCGCTGCGTTATTTCAGCCACGCTGGCGGACGTCTTAAACATGCGGAAGAACAGCAGGCTGTCGGCGATTTCATCCGCCTCTTCAATATCAAAACGCCGTCGATGATGCAGACCATCGGCCTGCTTTCCGGCGGTAATCAGCAAAAAGTGGCAATTGCCCGTGGATTAATGACGCGGCCGAAAGTCCTGATCCTCGATGAACCGACGCGCGGCGTTGACGTTGGTGCCAAGAAAGAGATTTACCAGCTTATAAACCAGTTCAAGCGCGAAGGGCTGAGTATCATTTTGGTTTCCTCAGAAATGCCGGAAGTGATCGGTATGAGTGACCGGGTTTTGGTGATGCATGAAGGCCATTTAAGCGGTGAATTCCCGATAGAACAGGCTACGCAGGAAGTGTTGATGGCTGCCGCTGTCGGCAAGCAATACGGCGTGACGCAGGAGTAATCAGATATGAGTTCTCAGACATTGCCAGCCAAAAAGCGCTGGATCAGTAAAGAGTGGTTGTTGGAGCAAAAGTCTCTGATTGCGCTGCTGGTGTTGATTGCCGTGGTCTCTTCCATGAGCCCGAATTTCTTTACGGTCAATAACCTGTTTAACATCCTTCAGCAAACGTCCGTTAACGCCATTATGGCCGTCGGCATGACACTGGTGATCCTGACGTCCGGGATCGATTTATCCGTCGGCTCTTTGCTGGCGCTGACCGGCGCCGTTGCCGCCTCGATTGTCGGGCTGGAAGTGAATGCGTTTGTTGCCGTTGGCGCCGCGCTGGCGTTAGGTGCGGCTGTGGGTGGCGTCACCGGAATGATTGTGGCCAAAGGGAAAGTCCAGGCGTTTATCGCTACGCTGGTCATGATGTTGCTGCTGCGTGGTATTACGATGGTGTACACCAACGGCAGCCCGATCAGTACCGGCTTTAATGATGTCGCTGATGTTTTTGGCTGGTTTGGTATCGGTCGCCCGCTGGGTATCCCGACACCCGTCTGGCTGATGGCTGTGGTGTTTATTGCGGCATGGTACATGCTGCATCACACCCGGCTGGGGCGTTATATCTACGCGCTGGGCGGTAACGAATCCGCTACGCGTCTGTCAGGTATCAGCGTCGATAAAGTCAAAATTATCGTCTACTCCCTGTGTGGTTTGTTAGCCGCTCTGGCCAGTATCATCGAAGTGGCGCGCTTATCTTCTGCGCAGCCCAACGCAGGTACGGGTTATGAGCTGGATGCGATTGCCGCAGTGGTATTAGGGGGAACCAGCCTGTCCGGGGGTAAAGGACGCATTGTTGGAACGCTGATCGGTGCATTGATCCTTGGCTTCCTGAATAACGGTTTGAACTTATTAGGTGTTTCTTCCTACTACCAGATGATCGTAAAAGCAGTTGTCATCCTGCTGGCGGTTCTGGTGGATAACAAAAGCAACAAATAAACTCTCCTACAGGACTTATGACCATGAATATGAAAAAACTGGCTGTCTGGGTTTCCGCCGCAGCGATCACCGCTTCTTTCAGTGCTAACGTTCTGGCGAAAGACACCATTGCGCTGGTCGTTTCCACGCTGAACAATCCGTTCTTCGTCTCCATGAAAGACGGCGCGCAAAAAGAAGCGGACAAACTGGGTTATAACCTGGTGGTTCTTGATTCTCAGAACAACCCGGCGAAAGAGCTGGCAAACGTACAGGACCTGACGGTTCGTGGCACCAAGCTGATGCTGATCAACCCGACGGATTCTGATGCGGTAGGCAATGCCGTTGCGATGGCAAACCAGGCGAAAATTCCGGTGATCACCCTTGACCGTCAGGCTACTAAGGGTGTTGTCGCCAGCCACGTCGCGTCTGATAACGCCTTCGGGGGGAAAATGGCCGGTGATTACATCGCCAAAAAACTGGGCGAAAACGCTAAAGTCATTGAACTCGAAGGTATCGCCGGGACGTCTGTTGCCCGTGAACGCGGTAAAGGTTTCGCTCAGGCCGCTGAAAAACACCATTTCCAGATCCTCGCCAGCCAGCCTGCTGACTTCGACCGCACCAAGGGCCTGAACGTCATGCAGAATCTGCTGACTGCGCATCAGGACGTGCAGGCCGTGTTCGCTCAGAATGACGAAATGGCGCTCGGTGCATTGCGCGCCCTGCAGACTGCCGGTAAAACGGATGTGCTGGTCGTTGGCTTTGATGGCACCGACGACGGTATCAAAGCCGTTAACAGCGGCAAAATGGGCGCGACTGTGGCACAGCGTCCTGAACAAATCGGTGTGATCGGCGTTCAGACTGCAGATAAAGTACTCAAAGGCGAGAAAGTGCCGGCTGTTATCCCTGTTGATTTGAAACTGGTTGCTCAGCCGTAATACTCTTTTTATCGATGCTGTAACTGCGCCTCCTGATGGAGGCGCTATTTGACTCAGGGATCTCCACATGAAAACCGGCAAACTGGTGGTACTCGGCAGTATCAACGCTGACCACATTCTGAATATCAACCACTTCCCGCAACCGGGCGAAACGGTTATCGGTAAGCAATACACCGTAGCCTTTGGCGGTAAAGGGGCGAATCAGGCTGTTGCAGCCGGTCGCAGTGGCGCTGATATTTCTTTTATTGCCTGTGTGGGAGATGACGATATTGGCGAGCGAGTTCGCAAACAGCTGGCCAGTGACCATATTGATACGCACCCCATCGAAGCCATTAAAGACACCACCACTGGCGTAGCGCTGATTTTCGTGAATGCGGAAGGTGAGAATGTTATTGGCATAGATGCGGGGGCAAATAAAGCTGTTACACCTGAATATCTTGATCGCTATAAACAGCAGGTCATTGGTGCTTCTGCTTTATTAATGCAACTTGAATCTCCGCTTGAAACGGTGATCGCGGCATCGAAGATCGCTAAAGACAACGGTACGCAGGTGATCCTTAATCCGGCTCCGGCCTGTGAATTGCCCGATGAATTGCTGGCACGGGTGGATATAATCACCCCGAACGAAACTGAAGCTGAAAAGCTGACGGGAATTAAAGTCGACAGTAATGAAGATGCCGCTCGCGCCGCAAACGCTTTGCATGACAAAGGCATCACGACTGTCATCATTACGCTGGGCAGTAAAGGCGTCTGGCTCAGCCAGAACGGAGAAGGAAAGTTAGTGGCGGGGTTCCGTGTAAAAGCCGTCGATACGATAGCAGCAGGTGATACCTTTAACGGCGCGTTAGTCACAGCCCTGCTGGAAGGCAAACCGATGGACAGCGCAGTACGATTCGCACACGCCGCCGCAGCGATTGCCGTGACGCGTCCTGGCGCACAACCTTCCGTCCCGTGGCGCAAAGAAATAGACGATTTCCTCGCACAACAGGAGGCCTGATTGGCCACCATGAAAGATGTCGCCCGCCTCGCGGGCGTTTCAACCTCTACCGTTTCCCATGTGATCAACAAGAATCGTTTTGTCAGTGAATCCATCGCTGAGAAAGTGAATGCTGCCGTTGAACAACTCAATTACGCGCCTTCCGCCTTGGCCCGCAGCCTTAAGCTGAACCAGACACGCACCCTCGGCATGTTACTGACCGCCAGCAGTAACCCTTTCTATTCGGAAGTGGTGCGTGGGGTGGAGCGTAGTTGTTATGAACGCGGCTACAGCCTCATTTTATGTAATACCGATAATGACGCCGAACGTATGAATCGCAGCCTGGAAACGCTGTTGCAAAAGCGGGTCGACGGACTGCTGATCATGTGCACCGAAAACCACCGACCCTCGAAAGACGTTATCAGCCGTTATCCGTCACTGCCGATTGTGATGATGGACTGGTCACCGTTTGATGGCGCTATAGATATTATTCAGGATAACGCACTGCTGGGCGGCGAAATGGCGACGGAGTTTTTAATCCGTCAGGGATATCATCGCATCGCCTGCATTACCGGCCCGCTGGATAAAAACACCGCACAGGAACGGCTGAGTGGATATCGTCAGGCCATGGAAAAAGCCGGTTTGAAGATTTTACCTGGTTATGAGGTGTGTAGTGATTTTGAATTTGAAGGCGGATTAGCCGCAATGCAGCAGTTGCTGGCGCTGCCCGAACCGCCGCATGCGGTTTTCGCCAGTAACGATGCGATGGCTGTTGGCGTATATCAGGCACTTTATCAGCGTGGATTGCGTGTTCCCGATGATGTAGCCGTGATGGGGTACGATGATATCCAGCTGGCGCAATATATGATGCCGCCGCTGACAACAATCCATCAGCCTAAAGACTCACTGGGAGAACTGGCGGTTGATGCATTACTGCATCGGTTGCAAGACCCGGCTTCAGAGCCTCAGATTTTAGTGCTCACCCCAGAGCTGGTAGTCCGTCAGTCTGTGGGATCATTCATCAGCAAGTAACAGGCTCTGGCATTCCAGAAGTGCGGCATTGGCATCACCGGCCAGAATGGCATCCGTCAGCCGCTGGTGATGTTCCAGTTTAATCACTTCATTGCCTGTAATTGCCCGAAAATAGCTCTGATACACTGAACTGAATAAATTCGCAAAAGAGGTCAGAAAAGGATTTTTCCCCGCTTCATAGATTAGCTGGTGAAACTGCGTATCTACCGTTATCCAGTGTTCCCGATCAAAGCTGTTATGCAACTGGCGCATTTCATACATATATAGAGAGAGCTGATGCTTTTGCTCTTTACTGGCAGCGAGTGCGGCTAACGCACAAGCCTGAGGTTCGAGTGCTTTGCGTAAAACAATAAAATGCGCCATCACCTGATCGAAGTTTTCACGGGTCATCCACCAGGTCAGTAATTCCTGATCGAGAAAGTTCCAGCTTGATTGTGGCATTACCCGGGTACCAATACGCGGACGGGGTAAAAGCATTCCCTTAGCCGCCAGCGTTTTTACTGCTTCACGTACGGCCGTCCGGCTGACACCAAAAATCTCTCCTAACTCATTCTCGCCAGGAAGAATAGCCCCTTCCGGATACTCCCCAGACAAAACGCGTTGTGCAATTTTCTCCGCCAGCAGGTAAGAAAGGTTACGTTGAGCCGCCTGTTGATGTGCATTAAGTAGCATGTAAGGTATTCCTGAATGTCTTTCTCTTAATTATGACGGAGAGTCTACTCCAGCCTCTGGCTTGAAACTGGTGTGTTTTTAGCGAAAAACGACCGGTATTTGTCCATTTTGGACGAAATTGACGGATTAATGAACGGTTGGTAAAAAAAGTGAAATTAGGGGTTGCGGCCTTCTGAGAACTCCCTATAATGCGCCTCCACTGACCGGGAACAACGACTGACAAGTCGCCCGGACGGGAAGAGAAAAAGAAGAATGTTCGAATGAATAATCTCTTGACTCTTCAGCGGGAAAACGTAATATACGCCTCCCGCGCCGCATAAGATTCCTTGCGAACCGCGGCATGCTCTTTAACAATTTATCAGACAATCTGTGTGGGCACTCACAAGACGATATCAGCCACCT
>NZ_JBFUHK010000086.1:0-9066 GCF_056402435.1 Rahnella sp. P4_A8
GGTCCGGGCACCCTATTTAAAGAAACCCGCCTATGGCGGGTTTTTTGCTTTCAGAGATGCGGACTCTCCATACTGTCTTCAGTGTGTCAAAAGGCGAAACATGGGAAACCCGTACTCATTAAACGCCCCGATAGCCAGGCGTTTAATGAAGTTTACGATTGTCGCTATTTCGACATTGTCACCAAAATAGGCTTTTTCACGAACAGTCCGTAGCTTAACGCGCCCAGCATCAGTAGACCGGCGCCGAGAAAGAAGACGTTGGTGAACTGCCCGGTTGCATCCAGAATAAGCCCGGTGACAATCGGCGCACAGGCCGCCCCCAGGAAACCACCAAAGTTCTGAATGGCGCCCATCGATGCCACCTGCTCTTTCGGCGCAATGTCTGAGGCCAGCGTCCAGATGACACCCTGCGGCAGTTGCGAGAAGAAGTAGCCAACTGACAGCAGCGCGATACTCAGTGTTGTGTTGTGCACAAAAGGAATCGGCGCCACAAAGCAGGCCGCCAGCGCTGCCCCGGCCACAATCGGCACCTTACGCGCGGTAATCGTCTTCACACCGCGACGGATAAGACGGTCAGAGATAGCCCCGCCGCACAGCACACCTAAAATCCCCGCCAGGAACGGAATGGCCGCCAGCCAGCCTGTTTGTTTCAGGCTAAAACCCAGCGATTTCTCCAGGTAGCCCGGCAGCCAGGTCAGGTAAACCCAGATAGTGAACATGATAGAAAAGTTGCCGATCACCATAAACCAGGTGGTTTTATGCCTGAACAACGCTCCCCAACTCGCCTTGTTATTGCCGTTAACTTCGGTCACCGACTGCTGCACCAGCTGAGAATTGGCGTGGATCACCTTTTCTTCGCGCTCGGTCGGATTGCGGTAAAATTTCAGCCATACCAGCAACAGCGGGATCCCCGCCAGGCCAATGGCGATAAACATGCCGCGCCAGCCGAGCGTTAACAGCAGCACGGTCAGGATTGGCGGTGCAATGGCATTGGCAATCTGCGAACCGGTATTGATGATGGAGGTCGGCAGCGCGCGCTCTTTATCAGAGAACCAGCGGTGAGTAATCTTGATGCCGGAGGTAAAGAACGGTGATTCGGAAATACCCAGCAGCATGCGCAGGGCATAGAACATGGAATAACCATTAACGAAACCTGCCATCACCGTGAAGGTGGACCACAGCCCCACGCCCCACGAGAACATTTTTTTAGGACCGAAACGGTCAACCAACCAGCCCGCAGGCAGGTTTGCCAGCGCATATGGCCACAGGAAAGCAGACAGCAGCAGGCCCATTTCCGTCTGGCTGAAACCAAACTCTTTCGCAATGGTGGTATTAGCAATACTTAAATTGGCACGGTCGAGATAATTAATGACCGCCGCCATTAACAAAATAAAAATAATGCCCCAGCGCAAGCGTGAAACAACAGGAGCAGCCGTTTTAACCAAAGATGTATCGGGAGGAGAGGTAGCGTCTTTCATCATTTTAATTATCCACTATTGGTTATTCATAAATAAGTCATCATTGAACAGACTCAGGTGAATTTTAATCACAGCTTTACGAATAAAAGACTGACTTCGGGTATTACAGCAAGGGCGATGTAAATCTTGCGGAAAGAAAACGGCAAACATGCCGGGTTCCAAACGAATCAGCGATTCATTATTCGTTTCCTGATAAAACACGATGTCGTGCTTCTCCGCCCGGTCTTCTGCCACCTCGTGCTCCGCCGCACCGCGCGCCACACCGATGGTTTCTTCTCCCTGCAAGAGAAATTGAATATCTGCAAACCTGAAATGTGACTCAGCCCGCATTTCATGAGCAGGAACGGTATTCATTTCCTGGAGAAGGCAAAACATCTTGTCCGGAATAATATCGAATTTCCCTGGTGTCAGCGTGGTAAAATCGGTTTGAGTAATATACTCAATACCTTTATTAATAATCGGATGGAAAGCGAATTTTTCACGTTCCCAGTCTCTCAGGCAACATACGATCATGTTGAATAATCCTTTTATATTTATATTCAGGGTCGGATTACGGCTAAAAAGGTTATAGATTTGAAACTGACGGCCTGGCAGCAGCATCATGTGCATAGAATATCCGACCAGGCCATTAATCAGCGGATAAGATGGCAACTCATCCGCATCACTCACTCATGGCTATCTCACCTTATACGGCGGCGATTTTTTTCTGCCACAGCGCCGTGCCGCTGTGAATTTGATCCAGCAATACGGTCAGCCCCCAGAACTTTTCCAGCACATTGTCTTTATTCACACGGCAGAACTCGCTGTCGAAAGTGCCCAGTCGCTGATGATAAATCTTGGCATTCTTCGGATACCCCAGTGTTTCAGTCACCGCGCCCAGCGACAGGAAAATGGCTAACTCGTCGGCGAGTTGCGGCTGGGTTGCCGCCTTGTGATACAGCCAGCTGTAAAGCTCGGGGTGGAAATTGGTGAACACGCCGCTGAATCCTTTAGACCCCGCCAGCATCGCCGGATAAGCAATCGCGGCATTAGCATTAATGATGTTCAACGGCGTATTTGCCACCAGCTTCACGCGGCGGGTAACGGTTGCCAGGTCACAGCTCACGTCTTTCAGTACAACGAAGCGGCCGGTGTTGGCGCAGTAAGTGAGCTCTTCGTCGGTCAGCAGACGGCGATACGGTGCAGGACACTCATACAAACCCAGCGGCATGGATTCAGGCAAGGCACTCAGCAACTTATCCAGGGTGGCAAAGAAGGTCTCACTGCCCTGATTTTTCGGATCGAGATGGTTGGTGACCAGCACCAGTGCGTCGGCTCCGGTTTTCGCCATCGCACTCAGCTCACTGATTTGGTCATTGATATCATCACTGATATGGCCCGAGGCAATCACCGGCACGCGCCCCGCAACGTGCTTCACCACAAACCCGGCCAGCGCAACGCGCTCTTCGAGGGTCAGAAACTGCATTTCGCTCGACTGACACACGGCGAACAGCGCATCTACACCTTTCTCAAGATACCAGTCGATCAAACGGGTCAGGCCCGGATAGTCAATCTGGTTGTCTTCGGTGAAAGGGGTCAACATCACCGGCACGATGCCTTCAATACTTTTAGTCATGACTGCTCCTTAAGACGGAATCGATTACGTGGCCGCTAAACTCAATGCATCAAGGCAGCGACCGTCACAAGAAACTAAAGAATTACCGCAGCATTTATCGCTGCGCCAGACGTGCTGAAACCTGAGCCTTATCAGGCATGTTTGATGCACCTTCACGCTCGACGGCCAGCGAGGCAAACGCCGCGGCATAGGTCGCCGCCTGAACCAGACTTTGTCCATTGGCAATACTTGAGGCCAGCGCGCCGTTGAAAGCATCGCCTGCACCGGTGGTATCAACGCTCAGCGCCGGGAAGGCCGGAATGTGCTGGAACTGATTACCGTCAAACAGCAACGCGCCGCGCGATCCCATGGTAATAATCACCCGCCTCGCCCCCTGGCTGACGATACGCTGTGCAGCCTCTTTGGCGCTGGCTAAATCCTTCACGTCAATGCCGGAAAGCTGCGATGCCTCAGTTTCATTAGGTGTAATAACGTCAACATATTCAAGACACTCAAGCGCATGGCTCGAGAAAGGGGCCGGGTTGAGAATCACCTTCACGCCCAGCGCTTTGGCCAATTTCATCGCGCTCAGGGTAGCGGCAAAATTGTTTTCGAGCTGTACGAGCAGCACGTCCGAATCTTCCAGTTCGGGGGCAATCGCTGCCACTTCGTCTTCGCTGATGGTTTTATTGGCACCGGAATAAATGGCAATCATGTTCTCGCCGTTTTCCTGCGAGACATAAATGATGGCGTTGCCGGTCGGCTCAGTGTCCGACTGATAAAGGGTAAAGGAGTGGATCTCCGAGGAGGTCAGGTGATCATAAGCAAACTGGCTGAACTGATCCTTACCCACCTTGGAAACGAAATGCACTCTGGCACCCGCACGACTGACCGCCGTGGCCTGATTCGCCCCTTTGCCGCCCGGGCCGAGCGTGCTGCCCAACGCCAACAGGGATTCTCCGCCTTTTGGAAAACGTTCAACCTTCGCCACGATATCGACGTTAAATGAACCCAGAATGCAAACCTTACCTTTCATGTTCTTTCCTTTCCCCTGTTGTACGCTCTGCTTTCTTTTCTGACTCTGCAGCCGTTGCAGCAACACTTCAAAGTTGCCACCGGTGTCAGCAATTAGCTTTGACTGCAAACTCCGCCGTATCACCATTGCACCGCCATGACATCGCTGAACCAATTTTTCAGCCGCCAGAGCATTCAGATCACTGCGAATGGTCTCTCTGGTCACCGCAAACAGGGACGCCAAAACCTCCACTTTTACCCGCTCGTTTTTATCCAGATATTCCAGGATTTGCTGCCGACGTTCTTCAAGAAACATATCCACCCGCCTTCTCTGTATTCAGAATAAGTGCACGAAACTGATTAAAGAGTGATGATGCTCATAGCTTAACCAGCAAAACGGAAGTAAACAAAAATGGGAATTTTTGATTTGGCGAAGTGAGAAGAAAGGAGCAGAAAAGAGCCATCGAAAGTGAGGGGCTGTCAAAAGAGGGCGCGCATTACCCCGGTGCTCGTTTCACCCGGACACACATGACGCCGCCTCTTTTCGTAACAGAAACTATACTTTATTTTCATCAGGATAGTGACGCTGGCAGGATAAAGAATGACCCAACAAAGACCGCAATTTTCATTGAAAGTACTGACGATTAATACTCACAAGGGCTTCACCGCGTTTAATAAACGTTTCATTTTACCCGAGCTGCGCGACGCGGTACGCACCGTCGGTGCCGATATCGTCTGCCTGCAGGAAGTGACGGGCGCACATGATGTGCATTCGTTGCATGTGGAAAGCTGGCCGGACACCCCCCATTACGAGTTTCTTGCTGACACCATGTGGAGCGACTTCGCCTACGGGCGCAACGCGGTCTACCCGGAAGGTCATCACGGCAATGCCGTCCTTTCACGCTATCCCATTGAACATTACGAGAATCGCGACGTGTCGGTCGCGGGTAGCGAGAATCGCGGCCTGTTGTACTGCCGTATCGTGCCCCCGCAGCTTGGGTCTCCTGTCCACGTGATTTGCGTACATCTGGGTCTGCGCGAAGCGCACCGCCAGGCGCAGCTCAAGATGCTGGCCGACTGGGTTAACGCTTTCCCGCAGGGAGAACCGGTGCTGGTGGCGGGCGATTTCAACGACTGGCGGCAAAAAGCCAATCGCCCGCTTAAAGTACAGGCGGGACTCGATGAGATTTTCACCCGCGCAAAAGGCCGCCCGGCGCGCACTTTCCCGGTCAGGATGCCGCTTCTGCGTCTTGACAGAATCTATGTGAAAAATGCCAATGCCAGCGCGCCTGCGGTGCTGCCGCTGCGTAACTGGCGTCATCTGTCCGATCATGCCCCGTTAAGCGCGGAGATCCATCTATGAAAACCGCATGGCGGGAAGGCAACCGCATCCAGCTTCTGGAAAATGGCGACGAATATTACCCGGCGGTATTTGACGCTATCGATAACGCTCAGCGTAAAGTGATTCTCGAAACTTTTATCTGGTTTGAAGATGACGTGGGTCGCCAGTTACACGCGGTGCTCCTGCGCGCCGCACAGCGCGGTATCGGGGTTGAAGTGCTGCTCGACGGCTACGGATCGCCTGATTTGAGCGATGATTTCGTCGGCGAACTGACTTCAGCAGGCGTGGTGTTTCGCTATTACGACCCGCGCCCGCCGCTGTTCGGTATGCGAACCAATCTCTTCCGCCGTATGCACCGTAAAATTGTTGTCATCGACAATACAGTGGCGTTTGTCGGCGGGATTAATTACTCCGCCGAGCACATGTCCGATTACGGTCCCGAGGCCAAGCAGGATTACGCCGTACGGGTGGAAGGCCCGGTGGTGGATGACATTTTGCAGTTTGAGCTGGAAAATCTGCCTGATCATGCGCATACCCACCGATGGTGGCAGCAACGTCGCCGCTATCATGCGGCGGAAAATCGCAATCCCGGCGAGGCGCAGGCGCTGTTTGTCTGGCGCGATAATGACGATCACCGGGATGATATTGAGCGTCACTATCTGAAAATGCTGGCCAGCGCCAGGCGCGAAGTGATTATCGCCAACGCCTATTTCTTTCCTGGTTACCGTCTGCTTCACGCCATGCGCAATGCAGCCCGCCGCGGCGTGCAGGTAAAACTCATCGTGCAGGGCGAGCCGGATATGCCGATTGTAAAAGTCGGTGCAGAGCTGCTGTACAACTATCTGCTGAAAGGCGGTGTGCAGGTGTATGAATATCGCCGTCGTCCGCTGCACGGCAAGGTCGCGCTGATGGATGCTCACTGGGCGACGATCGGCTCCAGTAATCTCGATCCGCTGAGCCTGTCGCTCAATCTTGAAGCCAATCTGATTATCCACGACCGGACGTTTAACCAGACGCTGCGCGAGAACCTGCACGGTATTATCGCCAGAGACTGCCAGCGCGTAGATCAAACTATGGCCCCGAAACGCACCTGGTGGAACCTGGCGAAAAGCGTGGTGGCGTTTCACTTCCTGCGTAAATTTCCGGCCATGGTCGGCTGGCTACCGGCGCACACGCCAAGGCTTGCCCAGGTAAAGCCGCCCGTACAACCCGAAATTGAAACGCAGGATCGGGTGACGTCAGAGAATTCAGAGGTGAAATCATAATGTCTGCATCACATCCGAAGTGGCGTCTGGCGAAAAAAATACTCACCTGGATTTTCTTTATCGCCGTGGCTGTGCTGCTGGTGGTTTACGCCCGCACGGTCAACTGGGAAGACGTGTGGAAGGTCATTCGCAATTACAACCGCACGCCACTGCTGATATCAGTGGTGCTGGTGATCATCAGCTATCTGCTGTACGGCTGTTACGATCTGCTGGCGCGCGCTTATTGCGGGCACAAACTCGCGGCCCGTCAGGTGATGCTGGTGTCATTTATCTGCTACGCCTTTAACCTCACGCTCAGCACCTGGGTTGGCGGCATCGGCATGCGTTACCGGCTCTACTCCCGCCTGGGTCTGCCCGGCGCCACGATCACCCGCATTTTCTCACTGAGCATTACCACCAACTGGCTTGGCTATATTTTGCTCGGCGGAATTATCTTCACCTTCGGCGTCGTGGAGCTGCCTTCGCACTGGTACATCGACGAAGGCACACTGCGCATTATGGGCATTGTGCTGCTGGCGATGGTGGCCACTTACGTCTGGTTCTGCGCCTATGCTAAACGCCGCCATATGACGGTGAAAGGGCAAAAACTGGTGCTACCGTCGTTTAAATTTGCCGTGGCGCAGATGGTAATTTCCAGCGCCAACTGGATGGCCATGGGGGCGATTATCTGGCTGCTGTTAGGCGAGGATGTGAACTATTTCTTTGTGCTGGGCGTGCTGTTAGTCAGCAGTATCGCCGGGGTTATTGTGCATATTCCGGCGGGGATCGGCGTGCTGGAAGCGGTGTTTATCGCCCTGCTGGCCGGAGAACATACGTCGCAGGGCACGATTATCGCCGCCCTGCTGGCCTACCGTATGCTCTACTACTTCCTGCCGCTGCTGCTGGCGCTGGTGTGCTATTTGATGCTGGAGAGTCGGGCGAAGAAATTGCGGGCGAAGAACCAGAAGGCGATGGCGAAGTAAGCCTTCTGGCTTTATTCCAGACCGGGGATATTCACGCCAAATGTTTGCAGCAGCAGGATGATATTGAGCGCCACAATCACCACGGTGCCGATGATGGAAGTCACGACAGTCAGGCGGCTGTTAACAAACTCCCCCATGATGTCGCGACGGCTGGTGAATATCACCAATGCAATCATCGGCGCAGGCAACGCCAGGCTGAGCACCACCTGGCTGTATACCAGCGCGTCGGTGGCATTAACGCCCATTGCTACCACGATAAACGCAGGGATCATGGTGACCAGACGGCGCAACCAGACCGGAATGCGAAAACCGACGAAGCCCTGCATGATCATCTGGCCTGCCATAGTGCCTACCACTGAACTGGAAATACCGGAAGCAATCAATGACAGCAGGAAGAAACCTGCCGCCCCCGCCCCCAACAGCGGAGTCAGGGTATGGTAAGCCGTTTCGATTTCCGCCACATCGCTGTGGCCGGCATGGAAGGCACTGGCGGCCATAATCACCATCGCGATATTCACCAATCCGGCGAGGGTCAGCGCGATCACCACTTCAATATTGGAAAAACGCAGCAGTGTACGACGTTCGCCCGGATTCCTGGCATGGGTACGGTGCTGAGTCAGCCCCGAGTGCAGGAAGATCGCATGTGGCATCACGGTGGCTCCGATGATCCCCACGGCAATGGTCAGCGCCTGCGCGTCGGGCAGTTGCGGTGTCACCATGCCCAGACCGGCTGCGGCCCAGTCAACCTGCGCAATAAACATTTCAACCAGATAACACAGTGCAATCACCGCCACTAACCCGCCGATCATCAGCTCAACAGGGCGGAAACCACGCTTTTCCACCATCAAAAGGCCGTAGGTAACCAGCGCCGTGATACCCATCCCGGCCAGTAACGGCATATGGAACAGTAACGACAGGGCTAAAGCCCCCCCGAGGAATTCGGCCAGATCGGTCGCCATTGCGGCGATTTCGCTGCCCACCCACATCCCCCAAACCACGGGTCTGGAGAACTGGTCGCGACACATTTCCGCCAGATTTCTGTTGGTGACGATCCCCAGTCTGGCGGAGAGCGCCTGAAACAGCATGGCGATCATATTGGCCATGACGACCACCCACAGGAGCGCGTAGCCATAGCGCGAGCCAGCCTGAATATTGGTCGCAAAATTACCCGGATCCATATAGGCGATCGAGGCGATCACCGCTGGCCCCGCAAACAACAGCGGTGTCATCAGGCCGCGTTTGCGGCCGGACATGGCGTTAGCAATCGCCGCATTGGTTCTGTCGGTTAGAGAAGAAGTCTGGCCTGTTCCACGCATACTGCCCGCCCTGTTCTTGCTTGTTATTTTTGTGTGAATTTTATCCGGCAAAGACGAATATAGCACCGGCTATACTCTATAGTGCAAGCTTAGTT
>NZ_JBFUHK010000087.1:0-9036 GCF_056402435.1 Rahnella sp. P4_A8
GTTGGTGATGTAGCGGGTAACCGCGTGAACACCACGTAAACGCAGAATGTCGTGCGGAGACTCAGGGCCGTCAGATACGACGTCACCACGTTCCACAACTTCGCCTTCGAACACGTTCAGCTGACGCCATTTAGGAATCATTTCTTCGTAAGCATCGCTGCCATCCAACGGAGAAATTACCAGACGACGTTTGCCTTTGGTTTCTTTACCGAAGGAGATGATCCCGCTGATTTCAGCAAGGATTGCAGGCTCTTTCGGACGACGTGCTTCGAACAGATCAGCAACGCGTGGCAGACCACCGGTGATGTCCTTGGTACCGCCGGATTCCTGAGGAATACGCGCCAGGGTGTCACCAGAGTGGATCTGAGTACCATCTTCCAGCTGAACAATCGCTTTACCAGGCAGGAAGTATTGAGCAGGCATATCAGTACCTGGGATCAATACGTCGTCGCCTTTAGCATCAACGATTTTCAGTGCAGGACGCAGGTCTTTACCGCTACCGGTACGCTCTGCAGAGTCCAGAACCACCAGAGAAGACAAACCGGTCAGGTCGTCGGTCTGGCGGGTAATGGTCTGAGTATCCACCATATCGGCAAAGCGAATGAAACCACTCACTTCACTGATAACTGGCATGGTGTGCGGATCCCAGTTAGCCACGGTTTCGCCGCCGTTAACAGATGCGCCATCACCTTTGCCCATCACGGAACCGTAAGGCACTTTATAGCTTTCTTTGGTACGACCGAATTCGTCGATCAATTTCAGCTCAGTGTTACGGGAAGTGATAACCAGTTTGCCGTTAGAGTTGCTAACATGCTTGTGGTTGCTCAGCTTAATGGTACCGGTGTTCTTAACCTGAATGCTGGATTCTGCTGCCGCACGAGATGCCGCACCACCGATGTGGAACGTACGCATCGTCAGCTGGGTACCCGGCTCACCGATGGACTGTGCTGCAATAACACCGATCGCTTCACCTTTGTTGATGATGTGACCACGTGCCAGGTCGCGACCGTAGCAGTTTGCACACACACCAAAGTCGGTTTCGCAACTTACGACTGAACGTACTTTCACACTGTCGACAGAGTTCTCTTCTAACAGATCACACGTCTTCTCGTGAAGCAGGGTGTTACGTGGAACCAGGATATCCGCCGTACCCGGCTTGAGGATATCTTCTGCAGTCACACGACCCAGCACACGTTCACGCAGTGGTTCTTTAACGTCGCCACCTTCGATGACAGGAGTCATCATGATGCCTTCGTGAGTACCACAGTCGTCTTCGGTCACGACCAGATCCTGTGCCACGTCAACCAGACGACGGGTCAGATAACCGGAGTTAGCCGTTTTCAGTGCGGTATCCGCCAAACCTTTACGAGCACCGTGAGTAGAGATGAAGTACTGGAGTACGTTCAGACCTTCACGGAAGTTCGCGGTGATTGGCGTTTCAATGATGGAACCATCTGGTTTCGCCATCAGGCCACGCATACCAGCCAGCTGACGAATCTGTGCAGCAGAACCACGCGCACCGGAGTCGGCCATCATAAAGATACTGTTGAAGGAAACCTGCTGTTCAACAACACCGTCACGGTTGACGACGTCTTCAACAGACAAGTTTTCCATCATTGCCTTAGCAACACGTTCGTTGGCCGCAGCCCAGATGTCGATCACTTTGTTATAGCGTTCGCCAGCAGTGACCAGACCAGACTGGAACTGTTCCTGGATTTCAGCAACTTCGGTTTCTGCTTCTTCGATGATCTCTGCTTTCTTCGCAGGGATTACCATGTCATCGATACCTACTGACGCGCCTGAACGGGCAGCGTAAGCAAAACCGGTGTACATGATCTGGTCAGCAAAAATAACGGTCGGCTTCAGGCCCAAAATGCGGTAACAGGTGTTCAGCATTTTGGAGATAGCTTTTTTGCCCAGAGGCTGGTTGACGATCGAGAACGGCAGACCTTTTGGCACGATCATCCACAGGATGGCGCGACCGACAGTCGTGTCGATAATCGACGTCTTGTGCGTAACTTCGCCTTCGGTATTTTTGATCTCTTCGGTGATACGCACTTTGACACGCGCATGCAGAGAGGCCAGACCGCCGCGATAAATACGCTCAGCTTCTTTAGGACCAGTCAGAACCATGCCTTCGCCTTTGGCGTTAACACAGTCACGGGTCATATAGTACAGACCCAATACAACGTCCTGAGAAGGAACGATGATTGGCTCGCCGTTCGCAGGTGACAGGATGTTGTTGGTAGACATCATCAACGCACGCGCTTCCAGCTGGGCTTCCAGCGTCAACGGTACGTGAACAGCCATCTGGTCACCATCGAAGTCGGCGTTATATGCCGCACAAACCAGCGGGTGCAGCTGGATTGCTTTACCTTCGATCAGAACCGGTTCAAACGCCTGGATGCCCAAACGGTGCAGGGTTGGTGCACGGTTCAGCAGTACCGGGTGTTCGCGGATAACTTCGTCCAGGATATCCCAAACGACAGCTTCTTCGCGCTCAACCATTTTCTTAGCGGCTTTGATGGTGGTGGCCAGGCCACGCAGTTCCAGCTTGCCGTAAATGAACGGTTTGAACAGTTCCAGTGCCATTTTCTTCGGCAGACCACACTGGTGCAGACGCAGGTATGGACCTACGGTGATAACGGAACGACCCGAGTAGTCGACACGTTTACCCAGCAGGTTCTGACGGAAACGACCCTGTTTACCTTTAATCATGTCTGCCAGAGATTTCAGCGGACGCTTGTTAGAGCCGGTGATTGCACGACCGCGACGGCCGTTATCCAGCAAAGCATCTACCGCTTCTTGCAGCATACGTTTTTCGTTACGTACGATGATGTCTGGCGCAGCCAGATCCAGCAGGCGTTTCAGACGGTTGTTACGGTTGATAACGCGACGATACAGATCGTTCAGATCTGACGTTGCGAAACGGCCGCCGTCCAACGGAACCAATGGACGCAAGTCTGGCGGCAGTACCGGCAACACAGTCAGGATCATCCACTCTGGTTTGTTACCAGACTGAACGAACGCTTCCAGCAGCTTGATACGCTTGGTCAGCTTCTTACGTTTGGTTTCGGAGTTGGTTTCGTTCAACTCTTCACGCAGTTGCTCGCACTCTGCTTCCAGGTCCATGTTTTTCAACAGAGCCTGAATTGCTTCCGCACCCATCTTCGCGTCGAACTCATCACCAAACTCTTCCAACGCATCCAGATACTGCTCTTCAGTCAGGATCTGGCGTTTTTCGAGGTTAGTCATGCCGCCTTCGATAACCACATAGGATTCGAAGTACAGAACACGTTCGATGTCACGCAGTGGCATATCCAGCAGCAAACCGATGCGCGATGGCAGCGATTTCAGGAACCAGATGTGTGCAGTCGGGGAAGCCAGTTCGATGTGGCCCATACGCTCACGGCGTACTTTAGTCTGGGTCACTTCAACGCCGCACTTCTCGCAGATCACGCCGCGATGTTTTAAACGCTTGTACTTACCGCACAGGCATTCGTAGTCTTTTACTGGTCCGAAAATACGGGCACAGAAAAGGCCGTCACGTTCTGGTTTGAACGTACGGTAGTTAATGGTTTCTGGCTTCTTAACTTCACCAAAAGACCAAGAACGGATCATGTCTGGCGATGCCAGAGCAATTTTGATCGCATCAAACTCTTCGGTCTTAGTTTGCGCTTTCAGAAACTTTAGTAAGTCTTTCACGGATTGGCTCCCGTCGGGTTAGACCTGTTAGGCACCTGGTCTGTATTGATTAACAGGCAGGTGCCCCTGTGATCAGTGCGAATTCGAGTACTTACTCGTCTTCCAGCTCGATGTTGATACCCAGAGAACGGATTTCTTTCAACAGTACGTTGAAGGATTCCGGCATGCCTGGTTCCATACGATGATCGCCATCTACGATGTTTTTATACATCTTAGTACGGCCATTCACGTCATCGGACTTAACAGTCAGCATTTCCTGCAGGGTATATGCGGCACCATATGCTTCCAGTGCCCACACTTCCATCTCACCGAAGCGCTGACCACCGAACTGAGCTTTACCACCCAGCGGCTGCTGAGTAACAAGGCTGTAAGAACCGGTAGAACGCGCGTGCATCTTATCGTCAACAAGGTGGTTCAGTTTCAGCATGTACATGTAGCCGACGGTAACCTGACGCTCGAATTGCTCGCCGGTACGGCCGTCAAACAGTGTGATCTGACCAGAGGTTGGGATTCCGCCCATTTCAAGCAGTTGCTTGATCTCTGTCTCTTTCGCACCGTCGAAGACTGGTGTCGCGATTGGCATACCTTTTTTCAGGTTCTCAGCCAGACGCAATACTTCGTCATCGGTAAAGGTGGTCAGATCCACTTTCTGACGTACGTCGTCGCCCAGATCATAGGCACGCTGGATGAACTCGCGCAGCTTAGAAACTTCTTCCTGTTTCTTCAGCATGGCATTGATTTTTTCACCAATACCTTTCGCGGCCATACCCAGGTGGGTTTCCAAAATCTGACCAATGTTCATACGTGATGGAACGCCCAGCGGGTTCAGTACGATATCAACAGGAGTCCCGTTTTCATCGTAAGGCATATCTTCGATCGGGTTGATCTTGGAGATAACACCTTTGTTACCGTGGCGGCCTGCCATTTTGTCACCAGGCTGGATTTGACGTTTAACGGCCAAATACACTTTAACGATTTTCAGCACACCTGGTGCCAGATCATCGCCCTGAGTGATTTTACGACGCTTAGCTTCGAGTTTTTTCTCAAACTCGGATTTCAGTTCGTCGTACTGTTCAGCAAGCTGTTCCAACTGATTCTGTTTGTCTTCGTCAGTCAGTGACAGTTCTAACCAACGATCGCGAGGCAATTTGCCCAGCTTGTCAGCTTCAACACCGCCAGCAACCAGCGCAGACTGGATACGTGCAAACAGACCGGCTTCCAGGATCTGCAGTTCTTCAGTCAGGTCTTTCTTCGCCTGCTTCAGCTGCATCTCTTCGATTTCCAACGCACGCTTGTCTTTTTCCACGCCATCGCGGGTGAAGACTTGCACGTCGATAACCGTACCGGACACGCCGTTTGGTACACGCAGAGAAGAGTCTTTAACGTCAGACGCTTTCTCACCGAAGATCGCACGCAGCAGTTTCTCTTCCGGCGTCAGCTGGGTTTCGCCTTTAGGCGTTACCTTACCCACCAGAATGTCACCACCGGTCACTTCAGCACCGATATAAACGATACCGGATTCATCCAGTTTGGAGAGCGCAGCTTCACCCACGTTAGGGATGTCAGCGGTGATCTCTTCAGGCCCTAACTTGGTGTCACGGGACACACATGCCAGTTCCTGGATATGGATGGTCGTGAAGCGGTCTTCCTGCACAACACGTTCGGAGACCAAGATGGAGTCTTCGAAGTTGTAACCGTTCCAAGGCATGAACGCGACACGCATGTTCTGACCCAGAGCCAGTTCGCCAAGATCTGTAGACGGACCATCTGCCAGCACGTCGCCGCGCTCGATTGGCTCGCCCAGATTCACACACGGCATCTGGTTGATGCAGGTGTTCTGGTTAGAACGGGTGTATTTGGTCAGGTTATAAATGTCGATACCTGCTTCGCCCGGGTACATCTCTTCTTCGTTAACACGAATAACGATACGGGATGCATCCACGTACTGAACAATACCGCCACGTTTGGCTACGGCAGTAACACCGGAGTCAACTGCTACAGCACGTTCCATACCAGTACCTACCAGCGGCTTATCAGCGCGCAGAGTCGGAACTGCCTGACGTTGCATGTTCGCACCCATCAATGCACGGTTGGCGTCATCGTGTTCCAGGAATGGAATCAATGAAGCACCAACGGATACAACCTGTTGGGTGGAAACGTCCATGTAGTCAACCTGATCGCGGCTGAAGAGGCTTGATTCGCCTTTGCTACGACAAGTGACTAGGTCTTCAATGAAGCGCCCTTCTTCGTCCAGGTTGGAGTTCGCCTGAGCGATTACGAAGTTGCCTTCTTCAATGGCAGACAGATAGTTGATTTCATCAGTCACCAGACCATCACGCACGCGACGGTAAGGGGTTTCCAGGAAACCGTACTCATTGGTCTGTGCATAGACAGACAAGGAGTTGATCAGACCGATGTTTGGACCTTCTGGCGTTTCGATTGGACATACGCGGCCGTAGTGAGTCGGGTGTACGTCTCGAACTTCAAAGCCAGCACGTTCACGGGTCAAACCGCCCGGGCCCAATGCAGAGATACGACGCTTGTGCGTGATCTCAGACAACGGGTTGTTCTGGTCCATAAATTGTGACAACTGGCTTGAGCCGAAGAATTCTTTCACCGCAGCCGAAATCGGCTTAGCGTTGATCATATCCTGAGGCATCAGTGTGTCGAGATCGCCCAGAGACAGACGCTCTTTAACAGCACGCTCAACACGAACCAGACCAACACGGAATTGGTTTTCAGCCATTTCGCCGACGGAACGAATACGACGGTTGCCCAAGTGGTCGATATCATCCACTTCGCCCTGGCCGTTACGAATGCCGATCAGCTTTTTCATTACCTGAATGATGTCGTCTTTGCTCAGGATACCTGAACCTTCGATTTCATCACGCAACAGAGAACGGTTGAACTTCATACGACCTACAGCAGACAGGTCGTAACGATCTTCAGAGAAGAACAGGTTCTCAAACAGGCTTTCCGCCGCTTCACGCGTTGGTGGCTCACCAGGACGCATCATTCGGTAGATTTCAACCAGTGCGCTCAGGCGATCGCTGGTTGGGTCGACGCGAATGGTCTCGGACATGTACGCGCCATGATCGAGGTCATTGGTGAACAGCGTTTCAATGGTTTTGTGACCGGACTGGCTCAGTTTAGCAAGCAGGTCCAGAGACAATTCCATGTTAGCCGGGACGATCAGCTCACCGGTATTGGTGTCGATGTAGTCTTTAGAGACCACTTTCCCTGCGATGTATTCAACAGGAACTTCGATGCGCTGAATTTCGTCTTTTTCAAGCTGACGAATATGACGGGCAGTGATGCGGCGGCCTTTTTCTACATAGACTTTGCCGTCAGCTTCGATATCAAAGGAAGCTGTTTCACCACGCAGGCGCTCAGGTACCAGTTCCATCTGCAACTTGTTGTCGCGGATCTGGTAAGTCACCTTGTCAAAGAACAGGTCAAGGATCTGTTCAGTCGTGTAATTTAATGCACGCAGAATGATGGTCGCAGGCAATTTACGGCGACGGTCAATACGTACAAACAGGTTGTCTTTCGGATCAAACTCGAAATCTAACCATGAACCGCGGTAAGGGATGATACGCGCGTTATAAAGCACTTTACCCGAAGAGTGGGTTTTACCCTTATCGCTGTCGAAGAATACGCCCGGACTACGGTGCAGCTGAGATACGATAACCCTCTCAGTACCGTTAATCACAAAGGTACCATTTTCGGTCATGAGCGGAATTTCGCCCATATAGACTTCTTGTTCCTTGATGTCTTTGACCGTACCTTCTGGTGCTTCACGTTCGTAGATTACCAGGCGCAGTTTTACGCGCAGTGGCGCGGAGAACGTCACACCACGGATCTGGCATTCTTTAACGTCGAATACAGGCTCACCAAGACGGTAGCTAACGTATTGCAGCTCAGAGTTACCGCTGTAGCTCTTGATAGGGAATACAGAACGGAATGCAGCTTCCAGACCGTACTGGCCTTCCGGATCTTGCTCGATAAACTTCTGGAACGAGTCAAGCTGGATAGAAAGGAGATATGGAATGTCCAAAACTTGTGGACGTTTACCAAAATCCTTACGAATGCGTTTTTTCTCGGTATAGGAGTAAACCATAGGGTTCCTCAGCTCGCTGATCAGTGACCCAATCTTGTCTGCCCTGAGAAGGACAGTTCATGCAACACCGTTTATGTCGACCGGAAAGCAGAAACGCTTCCCGCAATATCTGTTTTCTACCACTCTTAAATCATTTCGTTGTGCGTTATCTGTAGATGAGCTACAGCAAGAGGCAACAATATATTAAGGCGTCTATAGAAAGAGATATTAGAGTAGTTCAGTGCTCAAACAGTGTGAAACACCACTGACACTCTATAGCGCAAAAAGGCTGGTGACTAAAAAGTCACCAGCCATCAGCCTGTTAGGACAGGCTGCACTCCGGGAAGTTAAACTTACTTAACTTCAACAGAAGCACCAGCTTCTTCCAGAGATTTTTTCAGAGCTTCAGCGTCGTCTTTGCTGATGCCTTCTTTCAGAGCTGCTGGAGCAGACTCAACCAGGTCTTTCGCTTCTTTCAGACCCAGGCCAGTCGCGGTGCGAACAGCTTTGATAACTGCAACTTTGTTCGCGCCAACAGCGGCCAGAACAACGTCGAACTCAGTTTTTTCTTCAACAGCTTCAGCAGCAGCAGCAGGACCTGCAACAGCAGCAGCAGCAGAAACGCCGAATTTTTCTTCCATAGCGGAGATCAGTTCAACGATTTCCATTACAGACAGAGCTGCAACGCCTTCAATGATTTGTTCTTTAGTGATTGACATTTCAAGTGTTCCTAGAATTCAGAAATAGTTTATACGTAAGCAAATGAACGAGATAAAAAAGGCTGATTAAGCAGCTTCTTTCTGATCGCGTACAGCAGCCAGAGTGCGAACCAATTTGCCTGCAGAGGCTTCTTTCATGGTTGCCATCAGGCGTGCGATTGCTTCTTCGTAAGTAGGCAGAGTTGCCAAGCGGTCAATTTGAGCCGCAGAGATAAACTCACCTTCAAAGGCCGCAGCTTTAACCTCAAATTTTGCATTCGCTTTAGCGAAATCTTTGAACAAACGGGCAGCAGCGCCTGGGTGTTCAGTAGAGAATGCAATCAAGGTTGGACCGACAAACGTGTCTTTCAGGCACTCAAACTGAGTACCTTCCACGACGCGACGCATCAAGGTGTTGCGAACAACACGCATGTAAACGCCAGCTTCACGACCTGCTTTACGCAGTTCAGTCATTTTATCTACAGTTACGCCACGAGAATCCGCAACAACCGCAGACAGCGCGCCTTTGGCTAC
>NZ_JBFUHK010000088.1:0-8949 GCF_056402435.1 Rahnella sp. P4_A8
CATTACGACACAGGCCGCGCAAGTACAGGCCACCGGCGACCTGGCCCTGAACGCCGGGCGGGATGTGAATATTACGACACAGGCCGCGCAAGTACAGGCCACCGGCGACCTGGCCCTGAACGCCGGGCGGGATGTGAATATCACCACCGCACAGGAAAGCCAGTACAGCTACGACGAAAAAACCAAAACCAAAAAACACCTGTTCTCCGGCACGACCACGCATACCGTTGCAGAGGACTATGCCACCACAGAGAAAGCCTCACAGCTGAGTGGCAATAAAGTCTCCGTTGTCGCCGGGCAGGACCTGACGGTGAAAGGTTCGTCCGTGGTCGGTGACGGGGATGTGACGCTGAAAGCGGGGAAAGACCTCAGCATTACCGCCGCCACAGAGGAACAGTCCAGCTACCGGCTGAGTGAGAAAAAAACCAGCGGCATGTTCAGCGGAGGCGGTCTGGGCGTGACGTTCGGCAGCAAATCCTCGCGTCAGCAAATCAATCAGGACGGCACCACCCAGAGCCAGAGCAGCAGTGCCGTCGGCAGCACCGGCGGCAACGTGAATCTGATTGCCGGTGAACAGGCGCATATCGGTGGCTCGGATGTGAACGCTAAAAATGACGTCAACATCGTCGGCGGCTCGGTCACGGTTGACCCCGGCAATGACATGCTGACCCGCAAACAAATCTACGAGCAGAAACAAAGCGGCCTGACGGTCTCGCTGTCGAGCCCGGTGACGGATGCGCTGTTGTCGCTCACCAGCATTGCCAAACAGGCCTCACAGACCGGCGACGGCCGAATGAAAGCACTGTATGGCGTGCAGGCGGTGGAGCAGGGCTGGATGTCCTCGATGGACGGGACCGCAACGCAGGCGTCTCAGTTGATGAATGGCAAAGTGGATGGCAACCTGGTCCAGTTGCAGGTCAATATCGGTGCGAGTAAAAGTAAATCCACTTCCGAACTGGAACAAAATCAGGTCACTGGCAGCACGATTACCGGTGGACGTAATGTTGCCATCGTTTCGACAGGTGCCAATGGGCAAAGCGGTGATATCACTATCACCGGCAGCGGTGTGACGGGAAATAAAGTCACGCTTGCTGCGCAGAACGATCTGCTATTGCAGGCCGCGACGAATAACAGCAAACAGACGAGTAAAGACAGTTCAAACGGCTGGAGTGTCGGCGCGCATATCTCACTGGGTAAGGAAACCGGCATTGGGGTACAGGGTAATGGGTATGCTGCGAAAGGTTCCTCGGACGGTGAAACGACGGAATACGTCAATACCCGCGTAAATGCCAAAGATAACCTGATTTTAAGCAGCGGGCGTGACACCGTACTCTCCGGAGCGCAGGCGCTGGGCGATAAAATCACGGCAAATATCGGGCGTGATTTGACGCTCACCAGTCAGCAGGATACCGACGACTACCAGAGTAAACAGCAGAGCATCAGCGGTGGATTCAGCTTCACCTTTGGGTCGATGACCGGCTCTGCTTCCCTGAGTATGAGCAAGTCTAAAACCCAAAGTGAATACGCCAGCGTGGGCGACCAGAGCGGGCTGTTTGCGGGCAATCAGGGTTATGACATCTACGTCGGTGACCATACACAACTGAACGGTGCCGTGATTGCCTCGACCGCTGATGCGGCCAATAACAGTCTGAATACAGGGACGCTGGGCTGGGACGATATCCAGAACAAGGCAAACTACAGTGCCAGCAGCGTTGGGGTCAGCGCCGGTTTCTCATCCAGTAAAGACCAGGGGGACGTGCGGCACAATGCAGGGGGTGTGCTGCCGGTGATGACCAATGCCAGCGGCAGCGCATCGGGCACCACCCGTTCAGCGGTTGCTGATGGCAGCATTACGGTGCGTGATACCGGCCAGCAAACGCAGGATGTGAGTACGCTGAGCCGTGATACGGAGAACGCCAACGGGCATATCGATAAAATTTTCGACAAGCAGAAAATAGAAGAAAATCAGGCCGTGGCGCAGGCTATCAGCCAGGTGGGCGTCCAGACGATGCAGAACGTGGTCATGCAGGCGCAGGTGAATGCACGAAGTGACGCGCTCGCAAGATTGTCAGGCACGGCGGAGTACAATAAAGCTTCACCTGCAGACCAGCAGAAAATGCTGGAGAACTCGCCGGAATACATTGCAGCAGAACAAAAGTATGGTATCGGCAGCCCGTTCTGGACGGCGGGCACGGCGATATCAGGCGCGCTGGCAGGCTTAACCGGTGGCGACATGAGCCAGGCGCTGGCGGGCGGGCTGGCCCCTTATCTGTCCCTGGCCGTGAAGGCGGCGACCACAGACGCCAAAGGCAACGTTAACGAAGTCGAAAATATCACCGGGCATGCGCTTGCCGGCGCAGTGGTCGCCTATCTGCAGGGCGGTTCTGTGTCGGGCGGTGCAGCCGGGGCCGCGACCGGTGAACTGGCTGCGCAGTTGATTGCGAAAGAGCTGTATCCGGGAGTAAAACCGGAAAACCTGACGAATGATCAAAAAGCGAATGTCAGCGCACTGAGCACGCTGGCGGCCGGTCTGGCGGGTGGCGTGGCCGGTAATTCGTCTGTGGCTGCGGGGACGGGTGCGGTTGCCGGGAAAACGGCAGTTGAGAATAATGCGGAGAGTGACCTTAGCAAATTCGAAAAGGATGCAGAAGAGTTAAGGAAAAAGGAGAATGAGATATTTGGTGGGCTTCCTGACACTGAAAATCCTGAGCTGACACATAACGTAGTAAGTCCAGGGTCCAGGATTAGGAGTAGGTGTTGGGATTGGTGCAACAGGAACAGGCAAAAACGGGGGTGGAGTGAATGGCGGAGGAACTTCAACACCTAAAGTACCGACTAACTTGCAACCTTTCACAAACCCGGCACAAGGTCCTGTAATCCCCTCGGACTGGGTGAGCAAACCAGGTAGAGTAACCGGAAGCATAATTTATTATCCTCCTGGTACTGACCCGAGTAACCCTGGCAGCTCGTATATTAGAGTTATGCCGCCTGGCTCAACTCCGGTACCTGGGTTAGAAAATGGTTATTGGATATCGGTCAAAAATGGTCAGCCGACGAATCCTGCCACAGGCGGTACCGGCACTCGTGGGGAAACGCACATTCCATTACCAACAGAGACGATGCCACCAAAAAGATGAGGTAGCAATGATTAGTAAAGATGAACTTCATGAGTTTGAGCACTCTATATTTACCGGAATAACAGTTGGAATTGGGTCTATGATTTTATTATTTTCGTCTAGTACCCGAGTATTGATCCAATGCCCATTCCTATGCGGTCGAAATGAACGGTCACATTTAGGTCATGGAGAAAATATAGAAACAAGTAATTTACTTTTTCCTCTTCTTAATCATGAGGTTAAAAATTGCTCACTCCTGGGTAATAAAAGATTGAATTTATGCTTTGACGATGGAAGTTATATATGCATAACTCCAGAAAATAACGGGTTAGAATCTTATGTAATTACGACTAGCCAAGGTGATTATCCGATAATTACTTACTGATTAATAACCTAAGCCAAGTCGTCGGAAGAGCCTGTGCATGCCTTCACTGTTGAATGAAGGTTCTGAAAGTGAGGTGTGAAATGACTAGTGAACGAGAGGCTTTAGAAAAAATTCTGGGCGGAAAAATTGAGCAATCGGACTCTCGAAGTGTACCTGGTGTTACGGTTGTTGATGGGCAGCAAGTTGTTTATTTTTCGGATGATGGGAAAAACAAATTCCGAAAACAATTTAATAACGTAACGTGCTTTTCTGAACCTCCGAATGCCGTTCGAGGTGGGGTAAATGATCGAGGGTGCAAAGTCACCCCGCCCTCGGGTCCTCTTTTTCACGCGATTTCCTATCATGGTGATCTTAACGGTTGGAAAAAAGATATTGAGATAGGGGCAAATGGCCTTGCTCTATTACTCGCTCAAATCGAAGGTGAACAATTTGTTATTTCTGATGGGCGCTCGTTCCCTCTATCAGATTGTAAAATAGAGTTTTCTTGATGGTTAGGCGCCTCAATCGCTTTTTTGCCATGTCTCCTGACCAAGGTTTTTAGGGCTAATCAGCCTGATGTGAAGGGAAATGGTTTCGGAGGTGCCAAAAAATCAACCAATTGCCTATTTTCTGACTCGGAATCCGGATTTTAGGCGCACAGTTCCTGAGTTTGTCCCCGCAACCATTCTTTTGCATCACTGATGCAGCCTGTCTGACGGCAATTTTGTTACCCACGTATCCCCGCTAGGGCGCCGAAAAACGTAGTCGTTCACCACAAAGAATGGCAGATATGGATTAATGAATAGTATACAACTTAATGAATATTAAAGAAAAATACCCTTATTTATCATATTTATTAAGGTTCTACCTTAACTAAGATTTTGAGGTGCTGTTTGGTAATGCGAATGAAAGATTGGCAGCATATAAGGCTACTGAGACTGCGGAAGAGCGGCAGCAGATGAAAGCAGAGATAGATTATTTGCTGGCACTTTCTCTATCAGAAGATGAATTACAGGACATACTGCTTAACAAAATTGATTGTAACTATTATTACCCATAACGAATGGCGTTCTTCGGAAAAATGGCTGAAACACATATATAAACAAATGAACTGAAAAGATCCCGGCCAAGTTGCCGGGATCTTTTTATCAATTACTCAGCAGGCCTGATCACCAGTTGCCCCGTTCTACGCTAATGGTAACCGGCGTATCAGCGGAGCGCTTGCCGGGCTCACCGGTGGCGATATGGGACAGGCTCTGGCGGGCGGGCTGGCACCTTATCTGTCTCAGGAGGTAAAAAAAGTCACGGGGGACAGCGCTGTCGCTAACACCGTTGGGCATGCATTGGCCGGGGCTGTGACAGCCTATATTCAGGGTGGCTCAGTGACGGGCGGCGCAGCAGGCGGTGCTGCGGGAGAATTAGCTGCGAAAATCATCATCAGTGCATTTTACCCCAATACCAAACCAGAAGACCTGACGGAGGAGCAGAAGGCAAATGTCAGCGCATTAAGTACATTAGCTGCCGGTCTGGCGGGTGGTGTGGCCGGGAATTCGTCATTGGCAAGCGTGCAAGGGGCGATTGCTGGGAAGACGGCAGTGGAGAATAATGCACTTAGTAGTCTTGGGGACGTTTTTGGTAGCCAAGGTAGTAAGTATTTTGAAGGTGCAGCCTCTTTAGAAAAAGAGCTTTTGCAAGATCCCAATCTGACGGATCAAGAAAAACAGAAAATCCGTGACCAATATATAAAAGGTGATCTACCTGAGGATGTTATCAAGGCTATCTTGGAAAATAATCCAGGATCAGACACTGTGATGTCATTATTGAATGCAAAAAATCCAGAAGATTATGCGTTAGCATTATTAAGTACATTACCAGCTGAGCGAGCATTAGCCTTAATTGGGAAATTTGCAAAAGCTGCTCCAAAAACTGGTGTCTTTAATATAGCTGAACGAGTTTACGATCAACTAAATGACCCAAGGTTGGGGAGTTTGTCTGGGAAATTTAACGCTGCAGACCTGCAAAAGCTTGTTAACAACCCCGATGCGGTACGTGTTTATGATGCAAAAAGCGGTCATATCAATGTAATACAAACCGTTGATGGAAAGCTTTTGCGCATTACTGTACCAAATAATGAAATGAAGATAATATCTGTCGGTCCTATCAGGCCAAACCAAGTGAAAAATCTTATCGAGAAAGGTTCTTTTGTTCCTTTACCTTGAGGCGCAATGAGTATGGCAAAAATACATATTGAAGAAATACAAAAATATCTTGCGGCACGAGGTGAAAAAGATGCATTACCTCATGTGAACAACGGAGAGGGTTATTTCCTTGAAATCCGATTTGATGATCAAACGCTGAAGGCTTCACACTGTGTAGATGAGGAGCTCAAAAACAAAGTTATTACGGCTGATTGTCCTTACGGAGCGGTGACAATTATTTTTGGTGAAGACGGGCAACTTGTATCTTTAGATTTAAGTTGATTACTCAATCCCGGCCATCGATCCGGGATTTTACTTTATATCCTCAGCGGTTCAGCTCTGGCAGGATAACCAGTCGTTCGCGCACAGCAACAACAATCACTGTGACCACGCTGAATCAGCCGCCGAGTCGCCGAACTTGATGTCCGCCTCTCACGAATCGCATCCCAGACTGCTCAAGGGAAAGTAGAGATCATTCACGATGCTCTCATTGACGGGTGGACTGCTGGGCCTAATCATCGGAGCCGCGCTGGGACTGACTGGCGCTGGTGTTCGGCCTCGGCATGGACATACGTCATGCAACGCCTGTGGCGCTGCTCGCCGTGGGCGTTGCAGCGACCCTGGGTGCTTTGCGGGGATTGCGCAAGGGAGTTGTTCGGTATAGAGCAGCAATGATGCTGGCTGCTGCTGGCGCCGTGACGGCTCCGCTACTCAATGGCTGGCGTTGGCAAGTGCATTCTCAGCGGTGGGGTTACTGGTATACACTGGTCGCGAAGTCTCTGTGGTACAAGCCCGTCCAATTTGGTTTAGCTACGCTTTCCCGTTGGTGATGTTTCTCAGTGCCTTTTCGGCCTTTTTCGCACTACTAATCGTGTCGAACCGCGAGGACAGGTCGTTAGAGCGAAAACTGGCTTGGGGGCAACTCTGGGCGCTGCCCGCTCAATCGTGCAGAAGATTACTATCTGCGTGTTGCCGCCAACATCGCGTTTATGGGTAAAGCGCCGGTTGCGCAGGCAACGGTAGACGATGTGACGCTCACCGGAGTGAACCAAATGCTCCCCTTCATCCAGCAAACGCTAAAACGGGTGATAACCCAGTCCTAGAGCCGCCTGTGCAAACAGCTCACCGCCATACTGACGCTTCTGCACTTTGGTTGAATACTTACAATTGTGCCAGCAGGAACCAAAATGCAAGTTGGGAAAGTTGCACCTCAGCCGCAGTTTGGAGCATCAAGTTCTGGTGGGGTTCAGTATGAGCTTTTAGATCGTATACCAGCGGCATTATTAGGTAAGCCAATACCTTTAAAATGAGATTATTGAAATGACTGACCAAATTGTGAACGAGTTAAGTGTAAAAGATGGAAATAAAGTAGTGCTATATGATCGGCTCGATATGGAAAGCATCTATGGCAGAGAGCAATGCGCCAGAAATGTTTACTTGATTGATGCGAGTGCTCAAGTAATTTGGCAGGTTTATAGTGAGTATGATTCTGAGGGGAATCCTTTCACAAATATCAGTGTAGATGATCTAGGTAATATTACGGCCTATCGTTGGGATGGCGGACTATATTTTATAAACGGAAATACTGGTTTTGCAAAACCTCAAAAACTAATTAAGTAGTTATGTTTCAAATTATTTTCAGTCTCTGGGGGTTTGCTGTATCATTCGGACCAATGTAGGCACTATACTGGTAGTAATTTCAAGCAGTTACTGTGGAGATATCAGATAAAGCAAAGCCTGGGTCGCCGGGGGAATTGCTGGGAGCATCAACAGCCTGATGGAACGTTTTTTTAGAAGTCTGAAAACAGAATGGATGCCGGATAATGGATACGCTAATTTTAGCGAAGCCAGCACAGCGATAACGAATTACATAACGGGATATCACAGCCAACTCAAAACTCATCAATATAATGGTGGTTAGTCGCCCAACGAATCAGAACGATTGTTCTGGAAAACTCTAAAGCCGTGGCCAATTTTTGTTGACCATATATGGACGCCCCGGGTGTTACAAGTACTGGTTCGATACGGTTTGCGACCATATATCCGGCGTCGTTAGTGGGTTAATTTACCCGCGCCATGATGTTATCCGAGCCCTGTTTCCTTATCACTACACCGGTATATGATTACCCAGGTCAACTTCAGGCTGTTACAGGGACGGTAGCCGTTTTCTCATCAGTGCCTGCAAACTCAGTTAAATAAGTTTCTGTAAATTGCTGTTTTTAGCTAATTCATCGCAACGGCCTTCTGCATATTAAAATCAACCCCATCTGTCAGCACACGCCAGATAATTCTCGTCAGTTTATTCGCCAGTGCAACCGTGGTTTTCAGGAACCCTCGACGAGCTTCAAGCCTTTGCAGCCAAAGGCCCAGACTGTCATCGCGCTTTTTCATACAGCGCATTACAGACCGTGCTCCATGGATGATTAATGTTCTGAGACTACGATTGCCATTTTTTGTCACGGAGGATAATCGTTGCTTGCCTCCCGAACTGTGCTGCCGGGGAACCAGGCCACACCAGGCGGATAACTCTCTGCCGTTGGAAAATTGCCCTGCATCCACTTCACTGATAAACGCTGCCGCGATGAGCGGGCCGACTCCCGGAATAGTTAACAACTGGCGATAGGCAGCTTGTTGTGAAGACAATGCAGCAATTTCCTTATCCAGTCCGGTGACGCGTTCATTCAGCGCCTGCATGTCTTCCCGCAATGTAGAAAGTAAACGGCGGACAGTGAACGTTAACTCATTCGACGCGTCTTCCATCAGTTCAGGCAGGTGCTGCTGGAGGCACTGTATCCCGACAGGGATAATGAGACCATATTCAGCGAGCAGAGAACGAAGCTGGTTAGCCAGCGCCGTTCTTTGCTCAACCATGAGCTGACGGGTATTTCGCAGCGCTTTGATATCCTGCTGCTCAGCAGTTTTGACCGGAACAAAGTGGATGCCAGGGCGGAGTGCTGTTTCACAAATCGCCAGCGCATCATTAGCATCGTTTTTCTGGCTTCTGACAAAGGCTTTAACGTGCTGGGCAGGTATCAGTCTGACGTTGTATCCCATCGTTCTGAAGGTTCTGCCCCAGAAGTGCGAAGTAGAGCATGCCTCCATCGCGATAAGCGTTCCGGGCTCGAAGTGTCGAACGCAATCCAGCAATTTTGAACGGGAGATCTTCTTGTTATATGCAATTGAACCATCAACCATCCAGACGCATACCTGAAAAACAGATTTGGCAATGTCKATACCAACAACTCTGATTGTGTTCATTTGATATCACTCC
>NZ_JBFUHK010000089.1:0-8895 GCF_056402435.1 Rahnella sp. P4_A8
GGCCGCGTGTATGTCGGGCCGATTGCCGGATGGTTCGTTGAAGCTTATGGCTGGCCGTGGTTTTATCTTTTCTCGATTGTGGCAGCGGTGCCCGGTTTACTGCTGCTGGCTGTTTGCCGGCAGACCCTCGAATACACCCAAAATACAGACAGTTTCCTGCCGCGCATTCACTTTGCCGCCCCGTATCGCTGGGCATTACGTTGCATGCTGACGGGAAGCTTGTTATTGATACTCTGGCTGATCACGCTGATTATCGACAGTATGGGCTGGGCATCCTGGCAAAGGCTGGCGACAACCTTGTTAGAAACGGGAGCAGTTATTTGCCTGACTGGCGTTATTTTAGGCAGTCTGCTCGATTTTTTATCTCTGCGCCGTACTGCACGTTCCTGATTTACCGCCATTCATTCGAAATGAATGGCGCGTTTCATTTAACAAATGATCTATAAATAGGACGCAATAAATTAAATTCAGAAAAAATAATATTTTCCGGGATAGTTTTTCTTTCGGGCTTTTCATGCATTTTATTTCACCTGCTTTATACATTAATTTAACATTAATTAAACGTATCGATGAGATATCGCACGACAATTATAATGTCAAAATCTGTCACCCCTTGTTTTTCATCACTATAGAAAAAAATCCATACGCAACATATTGTTGCCCACTGTAAATTGTCACGATCCGTGACATGTGTGACTGCGTTAACATAAAGTGTCAACAGCGCTTTGACACTTGTTTAAGCGTGTTTACAGTCCTGCAACCTTCCCGTAAAATGCCCGCACACCTGAAGCGACAATAGAGCCCTAGTTATTGAGGTCGTTAGATGAGACTTAAGAAATACAATAAAAGTATTGGGATGTTGTCCTTATTTGCCTCCGCGGTAATGTTGAGCGGTTGCAATACGGCATTGATGGATCCCAAGGGAGCAATTGGACTTGAGCAGAGAACGCTGATTTTAACCGCTATCGGTTTAATGCTGATCGTTGTTATACCAGTTATTATCATGGCGTTTGCCTTTGCCTGGAAGTATCGCGCTTCCAATACAAAAGCAAAATACAGTCCTGATTGGTCCCACTCCAACAAAATTGAAGCCGTCGTCTGGACAGTTCCAATTATTATCATTGCCATCCTGGCAACGATTACCTGGAAAACCACCCACTCGCTTGATCCGTTCAAGCCAATCGTGACTGACCAAAAACCGATGACGGTTGAAGTCGTTTCTCTGGACTGGAAATGGTTGTTCATTTATCCAGAACAAGGCATCGCGACCGTTAACGAACTGGTTATTCCTAAAGATGTGCCTGTTCAGTTCAAAGTCACTTCAGACTCTGTGATGAACTCGTTCTTCATTCCTCAGTTAGGCGGGCAGATTTATGCGATGGCCGGTATGCAAACTCAGCTGCATTTGATTGCAAATGAAGCGGGTACGTATAAAGGCATTTCAGCAAGCTTCAGCGGCCGCGGCTTCTCAGGTATGAAGTTCAACACAATTGCGACTCCAACCCGTGCCGATTTCGACACCTGGGTAGCAAAGGTGAAAAGTGCACCGAACCAGCTGGCTACCACTGATGACTTCAACAAACTGGCTGCACAGAGCATCGACAACCCGGTCGAATACTTCTCTGTTGCAAAACCTGGTTTGTTTAAAGAAATCATTGGCAAATACTCCATGCATGACATGAAGGCAGCGCCAGAAGGTCACACCATGCCAATGCCGGCAGGCGCTGACATGAAAGGCATGGATATGGGTGGACAGTCTCACGCAGCCGGAGCCGAGGAATAAACGATGTTCGGAAAATTAACGCTTGATTCGGTTCCGTATCATGAACCGATTATCATGGTCACAGTTGCCGCGATTATTATCGGTGGCCTGGCAGTAGTTGCCGGCATCACCTATTTCGGTAAGTGGAAATATCTGTGGACCGAGTGGCTGACCTCCGTCGACCACAAAAAATTAGGTATCATGTATATCATTCTGGCCTTCGTCATGCTTCTGCGTGGCTTTGCCGATGCCATCATGATGCGTAGCCAGCAGGTGCTTGCCTCTGCGGGCGAGCCGGGCTTCCTTCCTCCTCATCACTACGACCAAATCTTTACCGCGCACGGCGTGATCATGATCTTCTTCATGGCGATGCCTTTCGTAATCGGTCTGATGAACGTGGTTGTTCCTTTGCAAATCGGTGCGCGCGACGTTGCGTTCCCGTTCCTGAACAACGTGAGCTTCTGGTTTACCGCCGCGGCTGTTGTGCTGATCAACATCTCTTTGGGTGTGGGTGAGTTCGCACAGACCGGCTGGTTAGCTTATCCGCCACTGTCAGGTAAGGAATACAGTCCGGGGGTCGGGGTAGATTACTGGATCTGGAGTCTCCAGATATCCGGGGTCGGGACCTTGCTGACCGGTGTTAACTTCTTTGCGACCATCCTGAAGATGCGCGCACCCGGTATGCCGCTGATGAAAATGCCGGTATTTACCTGGGCCGCACTGTGCACCAACGTGTTGATTATCGTGTCCTTCCCGATTCTGACCGTGACTGTTGCACTGCTGACTTTAGACCGTTATCTGGGCACCCATTTCTTCACGAATGATATGGGCGGCAACATGATGATGTACATCAACCTGATTTGGGCCTGGGGCCATCCGGAAGTGTACATTTTGGTTCTGCCAGTATTCGGTGTGTTCTCAGAAGTTACCGCAACCTTCTCCAAAAAACGTCTGTTCGGTTACACCTCGCTGGTATGGGCAACCATCGCCATCACGGTGTTGTCGTTCATCGTTTGGTTGCACCACTTCTTCACCATGGGTTCTGGCGCCAACGTCAATGCCTTCTTCGGCATCATGACGATGATCATTTCTATCCCGACCGGGGTAAAAATCTTCAACTGGCTGTTCACCATGTATCAGGGCCGTATCACGCTCAACGCAGCGATGCTGTGGACTGTTGGCTTCATCATCACCTTCTCTGTGGGTGGTATGACCGGTGTTCTGCTGGCGGTTCCGGGTGCTGACTTCGTGCTGCACAACAGCCTGTTCCTGATTGCCCACTTCCATAACGTTATTATCGGTGGTGTGGTCTTCGGTTGCTTCGCAGGTCTGACTTACTGGTTCCCTAAATCCTTCGGCTTCACGCTGAACGAAAAATGGGGTGTGCGTTCATTCTGGTTCTGGATCATCGGCTTCTTCGTTGCGTTCATGCCACTGTACGTCCTCGGCTTCATGGGCATGACCCGTCGTGTCAGCCAGAACATCGATCCTGAGTTCCACCCGCTGCTGGTTGTTGCGGCATGCGGTGCTGCACTGATTGCCTGCGGTATCCTCTGCCAGCTGATCATGATCTTTGTTTCCGTTCGCGACCGCGACCAGAACCGTGATCTGACCGGTGACCCATGGGGCGCACGTACTCTGGAGTGGTCAACCTCTTCTCCTCCTCCGTTCTACAACTTCGCTATCGTGCCGCAAATTCACGACCGTGATGAGTTCTGGGACATGAAAGAGAAAGGCACCGCTTACAAGCAGCCTGCTAAATATGAACCGATTCATATGCCACGTAACAGCGGCGCCGGTTTCATCATCGCTATGCTGAGTCTGGTTTGTGGTTTCGCGTTAATCTGGGATATCTGGTGGCTGGCCGCGGTGAGCTTCATTGCACTGGCTGCGACCTGGATTGCGAAAAGCTTCGACGAAGATGTTGATTACTACGTGCCAGTTGAAGAAGTGGAACGTATTGAAAACCAACATTATGAACAAATCCGTAAAGCAGGTGTGAAACATGGCAACTGATACTCTGACTCACCACGATGAGGCCCATGCTGAGCATGGGCACCACGATGCAGGTGCAACCAAAGTCTTCGGCTTCTGGATCTACCTGATGAGTGACTGCATATTGTTTGCGAGCCTGTTCGCAACTTATGCAGTACTGGTAAACGGGACCGCTGGCGGTCCCTCTGGTAAAGACATTTTTGAACTGCCGTTCGTACTGGTAGAAACATTCTGCCTGTTGTTCAGTAGTATCACTTACGGCTTTGCGATGCTGGGCATGAACAAAGGTAACAAAGCAGCGGTTAACGGCTGGTTGTTCCTGACTTTCCTGTTCGGTTTAGGCTTCATCGGGATGGAACTCTATGAATTCCATCACCTGATTGCTGAAGGCTATGGTCCGCAGCGCAGTGGTTTCCTGTCTGGCTTCTTTGCGCTGGTCGCCACCCACGGTCTGCACGTGACCTGTGGTCTGATTTGGATCCTGACCATGATGGTTCAGGTTTCACGTCGCGGTCTGACTGAAGTCAACAAAACCCGTCTGATGTGTCTGAGCCTGTTCTGGCACTTCCTGGACGTGGTGTGGATCTGCGTGTTTACCGTTGTTTATCTGATGGGAGCAATGTAATGAGTCATTCTGCTACTTCCCATGGTGGCGCAAGCCACGGCAGCCTGAAGTCATACGCTATTGGCTTCATCTTGTCGGTTATCCTGACGGTGATCCCGTTTGCCATGGTCATGACCGACACGGCGTCACATTCACTGATTCTGGGTACTGTGGTTGCTTCCGCGATCATCCAGATCGTTGTCCATCTGGTGTTCTTCCTGCACATGAATACGTCGTCGGAAGAACGCTGGAACCTGGTGGCACTTCTGTTCACCGCTGTGATTATCTTTATCGTCGTTGTGGGCTCATTGTGGATTATGTATAACCTCAACCTCAATATGATGGTCAGTTAAAGAGCCGAGCTGCACGTGATGATTAAGCAATACCTGCAAGTAACGAAACCAGGAATTATTTTCGGCAACTTAATTTCTGTCATCGGGGGATTTCTCCTTGCTGCCAAAGGCAGCATCGACTTCCCACTCTTTCTCGCCACACTGGTGGGTGTTTCGCTGGTTGTCGCATCGGGTTGTGTCTTTAACAACTTTATCGACCGCGACATCGACCGGATCATGGAAAGAACGAAGAACCGGGTCCTGGTGAAAGGGCTTATTCCGCCGAAAACAAGCCTGGTTTACGCGACCATTCTGGGTATTGCGGGCTTTGCGTTGTTGTATATCGGAGCAAATCCGCTGGCCATGTGGCTGGCAGTGATGGGCTTTGTGGTTTATGTCGGCGTTTACAGCCTGTACATGAAACGCAACTCGGTATACGGCACGTTGATCGGCAGCTTGTCTGGCGCAGCGCCACCGGTTATCGGTTACTGTGCTGTTTCTGGCCAGTTTGATACCGGTGCCCTGATCCTGCTTCTGATTTTCAGCCTGTGGCAGATGCCGCATTCGTACGCGATTGCCATCTTCCGCTTCAAAGATTATCAGGCAGCAGGTATCCCGGTTCTGCCAGTAGTGAAAGGCATCTCCGTCGCCAAGCATCATATTATCGTCTACATTCTGGCGTTTATGATTGCGACGCTGATGCTGACCCTGAGCGGTTATGCAGGTTATAAATACCTGATTGTCGCCGCCGCTGTCAGTATCTGGTGGCTGGGCATGGCACTGAAGGGGTATAAAACGGAAAATGACGTGGTGTGGGCGAGAAAACTGTTTGGTTTCTCCATCATCACCATCATGTCGCTGAGCTTCATGATGTCCGTGGATTTTAATTCTGCACCGACATCCTTGCTGACCTACGTTTGGTAACACGCACCTTCAGTGTAACCCGCTGAAATCACAGCTAAAGGCCAGTAGCAATACTGGCCTTTTCTTTTTCTCAGTCTGACAGGCAAACATCGTAATATCTGCTAAAGATCCATCGTTTTACCCAGGCCGGCTTAATCATTAAAATGTCGGATTGTTATTTTGAGGTAGTAATGTGAACGATAACCAGATGACCCCGCAGGAAAGTCGGGCTACATGGGGACTAGGGACAGTATTTTCTTTGCGCATGCTCGGCATGTTCATGGTTCTGCCGGTGCTGACCACCTACGGCATGAAATTATCCGGCGCCAGCGAAACACTGATCGGCATCGCCATCGGCATTTACGGCCTGGCACAGGCTGTTTTCCAGATCCCATTCGGACTGCTTTCTGACCGCGTTGGCCGCAAGCCACTGATCGTCTTTGGTCTGGTCATCTTCTGCATCGGCAGCATTGTGGCTGCTTCCACCGAATCTATCTGGGGCGTGATCATTGGTCGTGCCCTGCAAGGCTCTGGCGCGATTGCTGCCGCCGTGATGGCCCTGCTGTCTGACCTGACCCGTGAGCAAAACCGCACCAAAGCGATGGCGTTTATCGGCATCAGTTTCGGTATTACCTTTGCTATTGCGATGGTGCTCGGCCCGATCATCACCCACGCCTGGGGTTTACACGCCCTGTTCTGGGCGATCGCAGTACTGACCGTTCTCGGCATCATCATTACCGTGGCCGTGGTGCCCTCCACTGCTACGCACATTCTTAATCGCGAATCGAGCATGGTAAAAGGCAGCTTCGGCAAAGTGATGGGCAACGCCAAACTGCTGAAACTGAACTTCGGCATTCTGTGTCTTCACGTGTTACTGATGTCGAGCTTCGTGGTGTTGCCGCAAGTGATGGAACATGCGGGCTTCCCGCCAAGTGAACACTGGCGGGTGTATCTGATCACCATGCTGACGTCTTTCGTCGCTGTCATTCCGGTGATTGTCTACGCTGAGAAAAAGCGCCACATGAAACAGGTGTTCATGGGTTGCGTGGTTGTGTTGCTGCTGGCTGAAATCGTACTGTGGGCAGCGGGGCTACATTTATGGGCGGTCATCGCCGGTATCCAACTGTTCTTCCTGGCCTTCAACGTGATGGAAGCGATTCTGCCTTCGCTTATCAGTAAAGAATCACCCGCGGGCTACAAAGGCACGGCGATGGGGCTTTATTCCACCAGCCAGTTCATCGGCGTGGCGATTGGCGGCAGCTTAGGCGGTTATGTTTACGGACACGTCGGGGCCGGTGCCGTATTCCTGGTTTGTGCGGCCATTGCCGTCGTCTGGTTGCTGGTCAGTTCTACCATGACCGAACCCCCGTATGTCAGCAGCCTGCGTATTACGCTGTCTGAACTGGCGGTGAAAGATTCCGCCCTGCAGGCACGGATCCTCGCACAACCGGGCGTGGCCGAAGCCGTTGTCGTTCCGGAAGAATTCAGCGCCTACGTAAAAGTCGACACCAAACAGACCAACCGTAAAGCGCTCGAACAACTGGTCAGCGCTGCCTGACGCCTTCTGACATAAGTAATCAGCTGTGTCTGGAAACTGGCACAGCGTTTCATTTTTATCCCCACTGCGTGACACCCTTCACTTAAAAAATTCCCTCAATCGTTATCCTCAAGAATTCCTTAACAAAATTTTGTCAGTGATGACGGCTCTCGGGCCTTTTGGGGATCTCATGAAAACATATGCTCTCGTTGGCACCGGCGGACGCTCAGGTTTATACATTGAAGCGATCACCGGTAAATACCGCCACAACGCAAAATTTGTGGCCTTCTGTGATACAAATCAGACGCGAATGGATTATGCGAACCGCCAGCTTGAGCAGAGCGGCATCGCACGGGTATCTACCTGGAAATCTGCTGATTTCAATACGATGCTCGACGAAACCAAACCGGATATCGTGATTGTCACCAGCATGGATCGCACACATGACGATTATATCGTCCGCGCCCTGCATGCCGGTTGTGACGTCATTACTGAAAAGCCGATGACCATCGATGAACAGCGCGCGCTGCGCATTCTGGATGCCGTCGATGCAACTGGCTATCAGGTGCGTGTGGCGTTCAATTACCGCTACGCGCCGCATCACAGCAAAATGCGTGAACTGCTGATGCAGGAAACCATCGGTGAAGTACTTTCGGTACACTTTGAATGGCTGCTGAATACCGAACACGGGGCTGATTATTTTCGTCGCTGGCACCGTGAAAAACGCAATTCCGGCGGCCTGCTGGTGCACAAATCGACCCACCATTTTGACCTGATGAACTTCTGGCTCAACAGCACGCCGGAGAAAGTTTATGCGCAGGGCGACCTGCGTTTTTACGGTAAAGAGAATGCAGAAAAGCGTGGCGTGACAGAGTTTTATCCGCGTACACATGGCTATCCGCAGGCACAGAATGATCCGTTTGCACTGCATATGGGCGATAACGCCCAGCTCAAAGCGCTGTATCTGGATGCGGAACATGAAGATAACTATTTCCGTGACCAGAGTGTCTTCAGTGACGGCATCAGCATTGAAGATACGTTGTCGGTGCTGGTGAAATATCAAAACAAAGTACAGCTAACCTATTCGCTCAATGCGTATCTGCCGTGGGAGGGTTTGAACGTGGTGTTCAACGGCACCAAAGGCCGCATTGAAATGAAAATCGTCGAGATGTCGTACGTCAACGCAGGCGGAAAACGCGAGAACGAAGGCAGCATTGAGAAAGCAGAAATTACTGTTTATCCGTTATTTGCCGAACCCTGGAAGGCGGAGTTCCAGATGGGAGAAGGCGGCCATGGCGGCGGTGATAATGCCATGCTGGAAGACCTGTTCGGCGAGCGCAAAGACGACCCGTTAAAACGCGCCGCCGATCACCGCGCCGGCGCGATGTCGATCCTGACAGGAATTGCCGGAAATCTCTCGATGCAGTACGACAAACCGATTTACTTTAAAGACTTCGAACTGGTGAAAAGGCTGCGCCAGCGGAAGTAATCGCCATAAAAAAGGGGACGCAATGCGTAATGCCGATCGTTTAAGGATCAGTTGACCGATCCGGTGGCTCGTGTAAAAAGGGTTCATGCTCATCATGGACCCTTTTTAAATGGAACTTTCACAAGCTCTCGGTATTATCAATCTCACTGCCCCCGATGAAGTTCAAAGCCTCGCTGACCTCCTGTCTCCTGACCTCATTCAGCAAGCTTTTTCTCTCACTGACACCGTCACCCTACGCAAGCGTAAACTCCCCCTCGAGTCCATGGTCTGGCT
>NZ_JBFUHK010000090.1:0-8743 GCF_056402435.1 Rahnella sp. P4_A8
TTGTTAACCGGATGATGCAGGGTAGGAGCCCTACGAAAGAGAGTCGTTCGACCTTATTGCTGTATCGTTTTTTCTCGCCAAGGAGCTAAGAGATGAACCAGTTAGACGCACTAAAAAAAATCACCACCGTCGTTGCCGACAGCGGTGACATTGAATCTATCCGTCATTTCGAGCCTCAGGATGCGACGACCAATCCTTCGCTGATCCTCAAAGCAGCCGACCTGCCACAATACCAAAACCTGGTTAAAGACGCGCTGGACTATGCCCGCAAGCAAGGCGGCAGCAAAGAAGCTCAGGTGATCAATGCCACAGATAAACTGGCCGTCAATATCGGGGCCGAAATTCTGAAAAGTGTACCGGGGCGCGTCTCGACAGAAGTGGATGCCCGCCTGTCATTTAACCGGGATTTGTGTATCGAAAAAGCCCGCAAACTGATTGGTTTATATCAGGATCATGGCATTGATAAATCGCGCATTCTGATCAAACTGGCGTCTACGTGGGAAGGCATTCAGGCCGCCAAAGAACTGGAAAAAGAAGGCATCAACTGTAACCTGACCCTGCTGTTCTCCTTTGCTCAGGCACGCGCCTGCGCCGAAGCCGGTGTCTACCTGATTTCTCCCTTCGTTGGCCGTATCTACGACTGGTACAAAGCCAAAGAGCCCAATGCCACTTACGACGTTGAAAAAGATCCGGGCGTGAAATCTGTCCGGGATATCTACGAATACTACAAATCCCACGGTTACGAGACCGTCATCATGGGTGCCAGTTTCCGCAAAGTGGAACAAATTCTGGCACTGGCAGGCTGTGACCGCCTGACCCTTTCTCCCAACCTGCTGGAAGAGCTAAAAGCCAGTGACGCGCCGGTTGAACGCAAACTGCAGCCGTCCTCTCAGGCGGGTAAAAAGCCTGCACCGCTGACTCAGGCTGAATTCCTCTGGGAACATCATCAGGATGCGATGGCGGTAGATAAACTGGCCGAAGGTATCCGCCAGTTCGCCGTCGATCAGAAAAAACTCGAAGATATGCTGTCAGCACAACTTTAGTTTTAACTCAATTTAAGCGCTGAACTTTAGCTTTGAAAAAAACAGATGGAGTGAATATGCCCTCTCGTAAAGAACTTGCGAATGCGATCCGTGCCCTGAGCATGGATGCCGTTCAAAAAGCGAACTCAGGCCATCCCGGCGCACCAATGGGAATGGCGGATATCGCTGAAGTGCTGTGGCGTGATTACATGAATCACAACCCGACCAACCCGAAATGGGCCGATCGCGACCGCTTCCTGATGTCTAACGGACACGGATCAATGCTGCAATACAGCCTGCTGCACCTGACGGGTTACGATCTGCCAATGAAAGAGCTGGAAAACTTCCGCCAGTTGCATTCGAAAACGCCTGGGCACCCGGAATTCGGCTATACACCGGGCGTCGAAACCACCACCGGCCCGCTGGGTCAGGGTATCGCTAACGCCGTAGGTTTCGCGATTGCCGAGCGCACGCTTGCAGCTCAGTTTAACCGTGAAAATCACGACATCGTGAACCACTACACCTACGCCTTTTTAGGCGACGGCTGCATGATGGAAGGCATCTCACACGAAGCCTGTTCACTCGCCGGCACCATGAAGCTCGGCAAGCTGATTGCGTTTTATGATGACAACGGTATCTCCATCGACGGCCATGTTGAAGGCTGGTTCACCGATGACACCGCCAAACGCTTTGAAGCCTATCACTGGCATGTGATCCGCGGTATTGACGGGCATGATCCTGACGCCGTAAAAGCCGCCATCGAAGAAGCCCGCAAGGTGACCGACAAACCGTCGCTGTTGCTATGCAAAACCGTGATTGCTTTCGGTTCACCGAACAAAGCCGGCACCCACGGCGCGCATGGCGCTGCGCTGGGCGATGATGAAGTTGCAGCCACCCGTAAACATATCGGCTGGAACTCCCCGCCTTTCGAAATCCCGCAGGATATCTACGCCCAGTGGGATGCCAAAGAAGCCGGTAAAGCGAAAGAGAAAGCCTGGAACGAGAAATTTGCGGCTTACGCAAAAGCCTATCCGCAACTGGCCGCAGAATTTGAGCGCCGTGTGAGCGGCAAACTGCCTGCTAACTGGCAAAGCGAAACGCAGAAATACATCGAAGAATTGCAGGCGAAACCGGCCAATATTGCCAGCCGTAAAGCCTCGCAAAACGCCCTGGAATCCTTCGGTAAAATCCTGCCTGAATTCCTCGGCGGTTCTGCGGACCTTGCGCCAAGTAACCTGACGATGTGGTCTGGTTCAAAATCTATCGGTGACGATAAAGCGGGTAACTACATTCACTACGGTGTCCGTGAATTTGGCATGACCGCCATCACTAACGGTATCGCCCTGCACGGCGGTTTCCTGCCGTATTCGGCGACATTCCTGATGTTCGTGGAATATGCCCGTAACGCCGTTCGTCTGGCGGCACTGATGAAAATCCGCAACGTGTTCGTGTATACCCATGACTCTATCGGTCTGGGTGAAGACGGCCCGACGCACCAGCCGGTAGAACAAATGGCCAGCCTGCGTGTGACGCCAAACATGAACACATGGCGTCCGGGCGATCAGGTAGAATCAGCTATCGCCTGGAAATACGCCATCGAACGTACTGACGGTCCTTCTGCACTTATCTTCTCGCGCCAGAACCTGACTCAGCAGCCCCGTACGGCTGAGCAACTGGCTAACGTAGCTCGCGGCGGTTATGTACTGAAAGATTCTGACGGCACACCGGACGTTATCCTGATTGCCACCGGCTCTGAAGTCGGCATCACGGTGGAAGCCGCAGAGAAACTGACCGCGTTGGGTACCAGGGTTCGCGTGGTTTCCATGCCGTCCACCGATGTTTTCGATCAGCAGGACGCAGCGTACCGTGAGTCTGTTCTGCCGAAAACGGTGACCGCACGCGTCGCTGTTGAAGCCGGTATCGCCGATTACTGGTACAAGTATGTAGGCCTTAACGGTGCCATTGTCGGCATGACAACCTTCGGGGAATCCGCACCCGCAGAGCAACTGTTTAAAGAGTTCGGCTTTACCGCTGATAATGTCGTCGCGAAAGCACAGGGGCTATTGAAGTGATAGAAATGAAGTAATTCTCCGCCCTTTGTTCCCTCTCCGTCCCAGGAGAGGGACTTCCTCAGAATTGTACCGCCCATCTGACTTGATGAATCTCGCTCTCTCCGGTAAAGTCCCGTCCCTTCTTTGGCATGGGGAACAATGATGTTTATTGGATTTGACTACGGTACAGCGAATTGCTCCGTTGCGGTGATGCGTGACAATAACGCTCACCTTCTGGCGCTCGAAAATAACGATCCTTACTTACCCTCCATGCTTTGTGCGCCGACACGTGAAGCGGTCAGCGAATGGCTGAACCGTCACGGACAGGTTCCGGCAGGCAGTGATGAAAATCTGGCGCTGCTGCGTCGCAGTATCAGCTTTAACCGCGAGGAAGATATTCCGGTCAATGCCAACAGCGTAAACTTCGGTTTGCAGGCGCTTTCGACCTATATGGAAGATCCGGAAGAAGTGTACTTTGTGCGTTCGCCAAAATCGTTCCTTGGCGCAAATGGCCTGAAACCTCAACAGATCGCTCTGTTCGAAGATCTGGTTTGCGCGATGATGTTCCACATCAAACGCCAGGCTGAATCCGTCTTGCAGGAAAGTATTGAACAGACCGTTATCGGCCGCCCGATTAACTTTCAGGGTATGGGGGGTGAAGAGGCCAATGCCCAGGCGCAGGGGATTTTGCAGCGTGCGGCTGAACGCGCAGGTTTCCGCGATATCGCTTTCCAGTTTGAACCGGTGGCGGCAGGTCTGGATTTCGAAGCCACACTGACCGAAGAGAAAACGGTTTTGGTTGTCGATATCGGCGGCGGTACCACCGACTGCTCGGTGCTGCTGATGGGGCCACAATGGCGTGATAAAGCAGAGCGTCAGAACAGCCTGCTCGGCCATAGTGGTTGCCGCGTCGGCGGTAATGATCTGGATATCATGACCGCATTCAAGCAACTGACACCACAATTTGGTATGGGCAGTGAAACCCAGAAAGGTATCGCTATTCCGGCCCTGCCTTACTGGAATGCCGTCGCCACCAACGACGTTCCTGCACAACTGGATTTCTATAGTGTGGCGAATGGCCGCATGTTGCGTGATCTGATCCGCGATGCAGCGCAGCCTGATTTGATCAAACGCCTGCTGAAAATTCAGCAACAACGTCTGAGCTACCGTCTGGTTCGTGCAGCGGAAGAAAGTAAGATTGCACTGTCTGAACATGAAAGCGTAACGGCGGCAATGGACTTCATTGAATCGGGTCTGGCAGAAACGATCAGCCAGCAACAACTGAGCGAAGCGATTTCTCAGCCACTGGAACGTATTCAGGAGCAGGTCAGTCTGGCACTTGCCAGCAGCGAAATTAAACCGGATGTAATTTACCTGACCGGTGGCAGTGCGCGTTCACCGTTATTACGTGCTGCGTTGCAGGCTCAGTTACCGGGTATCCCGCTGGTCGGAGGGAATGATTTTGGCTCGGTCACCGCCGGTCTGGCGCGCTGGGCACAAACGTTGTTCCGTTAAGATTTAAAGATGCAGATAAACGCAAACCGCCTGAATCAGGCGGTTTTTTTATATCTCAGATCCCGGATTTACCAGGCACTGGCGTCATTTAAGGTCCTGATATCGGTATCATCGAGTTTCAGGGTTGCGGCCTGCGCCAGTTCATTGAGCTGTTGCAGGGAGGTCGCACTGACGATCGGTGAGGTAATGCCCGGGCGGGCAATCTGCCAGGCCAGTGCAACCTGTCCCGGTTGTGCGCCATGCTTCTCAGCCACCTGATCCAGTCCGGCCAATACTTTCAGGCCGCGCTCATTCAGGCAACGCGCAATCACGTTTTCGCCGCGTTTACTCTTACCGGCATCGGCTTTGGTTCGATATTTCCCGGTCAGAAAGCCGGCGGCCAGGCCATAGAAGTTGATGACGCCCAGACCATTATCTGTCACGACTTTTTCCAGCGCTTCCTCATACACTTTGCGGTCATACAAATTGTATTGTGGTTGCAGCGTTTCATAACGTGCCAGCCCGTTTTCCTGGCTGACTTTCAGCGCTTCGGCCAGACGCGGCGCACTGTAGTTAGATGCCCCGACGGCGCGCACTTTCCCTTCTTTGATTAACGCGTCAAATGCCGCCATAGTTTCGGCCAGCGGTGTATCCGCATCGTCATCATGTGACTGATACAAATCGATATAATCCGTTTGCAGACGTTTCAGAGAGGCTTCTACCGCTTCTTTAATATAGCGCGGCGACAAACCGACTTTACCTTCGCCCATCGGCTTACCGACTTTGGTGGCGAGAATGATCTGGTCACGCTTACCGGATTTTTTCAGCCAGTTGCCGATGATGGTTTCGGATTCTCCCCCTTTGTTGCCTTCAACCCAGCTCGAGTACACATCTGCCGTATCGATGAAATTCAGTTTATGATCCAGCAAGGCATCCAGCAGGTTAAACGAGGCAGCCTGATCGACGGTCCAGCCAAATACATTGCCACCAAAGGTTAACAGCGGCACCTGAATACCTGAACGACCCAGTTCTCTTTTGCTCATCATTCTCTCCCTTTATAAGTTCAGATTAGACTTACTTTGCGTGCGAACGGTTCATGGTCAAAGGTCAACCTTAGCATTTTGATATAAAATGTCAGGCTGAAAGCTATTCTTTATTGTCAGAGGAATTGTCAAAAAATGGGAAAGACTCTCCTTATTTCCTCCATTTTCTGCTGAAACATTCTGGCTACACTGTGAGCCGGTCTGCAGGTGAATTCCCTCCTGAAATGCCACAAAAATGATTGTGCTGATGCGATGACTCATGAAATCTGAAAATACTGACACCTTATCGCCTTCCACGCCGCTGCCACCTTCGGTTCGCTGGCAATTGTGGATCGTCGCCTTTGGCTTCTTTATGCAGGCCCTCGACACCACGATCGTCAATACTGCCCTGCCGTCCATGGCCCGCAGTCTGGGCGAAAACCCGCTGCACATGCATTCGGTTATTGTCGCTTATGTGCTGACAGTTGCGGTGATGTTACCGGCGAGCGGCTGGCTGGCGGATAAAGTCGGTGTGAAGTGGGTATTCTTTTCAGCCATTGTGCTGTTCACGCTCGGCTCGCTACTGTGCGCGCAATCGGAAAGCCTGCGTGAACTGGTGATGTCGCGCATAGTTCAGGGGATCGGCGGCGCGATGATGGTGCCGGTCGGACGGCTGACGGTGCTGAAAATTGTCCCGCGCAGCGAATACATGGCAGCGATGACGATGGTGACACTGCCCGGTCAGGTCGGTCCGTTACTGGGTCCGGCGCTGGGTGGTTTTCTGGTGCAATATGCCAGCTGGCACTGGATTTTTCTGATCAATCTGCCGGTCGGTCTGGCCGGTTGCATCGCCACATTAATGATCATGCCAAATTATAAAATGCAGACCCGGCGCTTTGATATCAGCGGGTTTGTCATGCTGGCCGTGTGTATGGCGACGCTGACGCTGGCACTGGAAGGCAGCCGCAGCATGGGGCTGACGGCGCTGGAAATCGTATTGCTGGTGGTGGCCGGTGGCGGCGCGCTGGGCATTTACTGGATGCATGCGCGCGGCAATCTCTCGGCACTGTTTTCCCTGCGCCTGTTCCATACACCAACCTTTAAGATCGGTCTGATCGGCAGCCTGCTGGGACGTATCGGCAGCGGCATGTTGCCATTTATGACGCCGGTCTTTCTGCAACTCGGGATGGGCTTTACGCCCTTCCACGCCGGGCTGATGATGATCCCGATGGTGCTGGGCAGCATGGGGATGAAACGCGTGGTGGTCCGGCTGGTAAATCAGCTGGGTTACCGTTCTGCACTGGTCAGCGCCACCTTGCTGCTGGCACTGATTACGCTTATCTTCCCGCTGGTGGCGATTTATGGCGCCATGTGGATGATCCCGATTGTGCTTTTCTTCCAGGGAATGGTGAACTCCCTGCGCTTCTCGTCGATGAATACTCTTACGCTCAAAGATTTGCCGCCGCGCCTTGCCAGCAGCGGCAACAGCTTACTGTCGATGATCATGCAATTGTCGATGAGCCTCGGTGTCAGCGTCGCCGGGTTGCTGATTGGCCTGTTTGCACATCAGCAAGCGATTACGCCTGACAGCAGCACCCTGCACACCGCTTTCCTGTATTGCTACATGTCAATGGCACTGGTGATTGCCCTGCCCGCCTGGGTATTTTCCAAAGTGCCGCCTGACACGCAGAAAAATGCCATCATTAGCCGTCGTCGTGCTGAGGCCGGCTCCCCCGATCCGATGAGAAAATCATGAAACCTGGTATCACTGCCAAGCTGTTTATGGCCATCTTTTGTACCTGCGCGCTGGTGTTGATCACCATGAACTGGGGCGTACGGATGAGCTTCGAACGGGGCTTTATTGACTACATCCGCCAAAGCAATGAACAGCGTGTCGAGCTGCTGGCGGACACATTGCAGGAGCAGTACAAGCAGCATGGCAACTGGGAATTTTTGGAAACAAATGACCGGTTAATCTATCAGCTGATGCGCTCATTTGAACAAAACAGCAGCCCGAGAATGCCACCGCAGGGCTGGCGGACAAAATTCTGGATCCTCGACAGTCACGACCGCCGGATCGGTGGTTACGATCAGCCTGTTCCCCCCGATCTGCAGGGACCGCGCCGCGTGATGACCGTTGATGGCGTCGTCATCGGTTCGGTAATTTCCACACCTGCTGAGCGCCTGACCCGCGATGCCGATATCAACTTTGAGCGCCAGCAAAGCCGGACCAGTTGGATGATTGTCGCCTTTACTGCACTGCTGGCCGCCGCCGTAACCTGGGTTTTATCCCGCGGAATGCTCGCGCCGGTAAAACGGCTGGTGAATGGCACCCACCAGCTTGCCGCAGGAAATTTCAGCACCCGCGTGGAGGTCGACAGTGAAGACGAACTGGGGAAACTGGCGCAGGACTTTAACCAGCTGGCAATGACGCTGGAGAAAAACGAGCAAATGCGCCGGGCATTCATGGCGGATATTTCTCACGAATTACGCACTCCGCTGGCGGTATTGCGCGGTGAGCTGGAGGCCATGCAGGACGGTGTGCGAAAAATGACAGTCGGTTCACTGGAATCACTGCAATCTGAAGTATCGATTCTGACCAAACTGGTCGATGACCTGCACCAGCTTTCGCTGTCTGATGCCGGTGCGCTGGCGTACCGTAAAGTCGACACTGATGTGGTACATCTGGTGCAACTGGCAGAGGCCGGTTCGCGCGATCGTTTCCACAACAAACATTTAACGCTCACCAGCCATCTGCCGGAAAGCGCCGAAGTATTTGGTGACCCGCAGCGGTTGTCGCAACTTATCAACAATCTGCTGGAAAACAGCCTGCGCTATACTGACCCAAATGGCGGCCTGGAAATTCTGGGAGAAATTCGCGAAAAAACGCTGCATCTGATGTTCCAGGACAGCGCGCCGGGCATCAGTGATGAACAACTGATCCGTATTTTTGAACGATTTTACCGTACCGAAGGCTCGCGTAACCGCGCCAGYGGCGGCTCGGGGTTAGGTCTGGCGATTTGCCAGAATATCGTCGAAGCCCACGGCGGGCAAATCAGCGCCAGCCACTCTCCGGCAGGTGGCGTGCGCATTACCATCGTCCTGCCCCTTTCTGTTCCACATGGCCTGAGAAACTGAATGAACGACTCTGTAC
>NZ_JBFUHK010000091.1:0-8555 GCF_056402435.1 Rahnella sp. P4_A8
GAATTGTAGCGCGGGAAAAATACATGGCGTAACCTTTGGCATCCCGAACCACTTTGACCGCATTCGGGTTAAACGCTTCTTCCGCTGTTTCAATTGGCACTGCCAGTGTTGCCATTCCTGCTTCACTGTTTGCCAGATTATCAGCCACCTGACGGATGATAACAGGCGGGATCAGCGGCTCGTCGCCCTGAACATTAACGATAATTTCATCATCGGAAAACTGACATAAATCGATGACTTCTGCCAGACGCTCAGTGCCTGACTGATGATCAGGTCGGGTAAGACAAACTTCACCACCCGCAGCTTCAACCGCCGCCACAACGTCAGGATGGTCTGTCGCAACAATTACACGTTTAGCACCCGACTCCCGTGCACGTTCCATCACATGCACAACCATAGGTTTACCGTTGATATCGGCCAACGGCTTCCCCGGCAAACGGCTTGACCCGAAGCGGGCCGGGATAATAGCAACAAAACTCATGGGTGTGTCTCATCAACAGAAAGCGGGCGGGCCTCGTTTTCTAATAAAACAGGGATCCCTTCACGCACGGGATAAGCCAGGCTGTCTGCCTTACACACTAATTCCTGCGACTCTTTATTAAAGTAAAGCTTCCCGTTACATACAGGGCACGCAACGATTTCAAGCAAACGGTGGTCCATAAATTCCTCCCGGAGGCGAATACACCGCATTTTCAGCAAGGTGTAACGTAAAAAAGCATTGGAAACACAACATAGCGGTTCAGGAGAATAACATAACGCCGCACCCCGCGTTAATCCTCACTCATCCTCCGATACGACTTCAAAGAAGTTACATTTCTGTAAATAAAAAATATCTCCTGAGGAGCATTGCGCTGCCGATTTCGTGGGAGTACAATTTTTTTGTGATGCACGTCACACTAAACACCTTCAATATGAGCACTAAAAATGAAAACCATTAACAAAATCATCGCAATGTTCGCTAACTTCAGCCACTAAGCTGGATGCCACCTGCAATCATCGTGAAATAACGGCTGCCTGATGCAGCCGTTTCATTTTGTGACATTAAATCTGCCAGTCTCTTTCCCAAAACACCGTTAACGTTTCAGGTACTTTCACGGTTTTGACTTTTTCAGCTCCCTGCCACTGTGCAAACCGGCTGATTGCTCCGTGTATATCTTTTGCACGTCGTGAAGACATCGTCACATCGGGCTCGAGATGGAGGCTTTTCACTTCCAGTAGTTTTTCTTTGCGATGCATTTTTGCATCCACCCGACCAATCAGTTCACCCCGCTGCAGTATGGGTAGCGTGAAATAGCCGTACTGGCGTTTTGCTTCCGGCGTATAGCATTCGATCCGGTATTCAAAATTAAACAACATTGAGGCGCGTTTACGATCCCATACCACGGGATCAAAAGGTGAAAGCAGCGTGGTGACCGTTGAACCGATCCGTGATTCAGTGGCTTGTTGCAGAAGGGGAAACTGTTTCCGGTGGACATAGTAAATATCTTCAAGCCCGGCCACTTCGACCGGTGTAATTTCCTCGTCCATCAGTAATTGTGCAATCACAGCCTTGGTATTCACCCGCCTGAGGCGATAATAGTCCGCCAGCCATTCCGGTCTAAAGATGCCAAGATATTGCGCCGAACGCCGCAGCATCTGATATTCCGCTGCAGACTGTTCAAGAGTCTGGCTCGCATCGTCCCAGCCAGGCATCACCCGTTCAGCAAGGTCGTAAACCCGGTGGAAATTACGCCGTTCAGACACCATCAGTTTCCCGGAAGTAAACAATGTTTCCAGGTGCTTTTTATGAGGCTTCCAGTCCCACCAGCCGCTGGCAGACTTTTTATCTGTACTGAAATCGGCCGAACGCACAGGGCCATTTTCAGCAATGTGTCCCAGCAGTGCCTCAATATCCGTCTGATGTTCATCAAACCAGGTCTGAGAAAATTTCCACCCCATCCCCTGAGGATTGAGCATCCGGTGGCGCAGGAGTCCGTAATCTTCACTGGGAATAAAACAGGCCTCATGTGCCCAATACTCGAATATTTTTCCTGCCGGGAGGGCTTGTTCCAGCCATTGAGGGTCGTAATTACCTAAGCGGCTGAACAACACCAGATAAGGACTGCGCGCAACCACGCTTATCGTGTCAATTTGCAGCAATCCCATATCACGGATCGCCTGAACGACATCCGCAGCAACAGGCTTTCGGGTCACTGGTTTAAGAAGATTTTGCGCAGATAGATGCAGGGTGCGGGCTGAAGCAAGAGATATAACCGGGTGAGACATATCGGTATCCGTGGCAGCAATTTAACTGTGGATACCGATAGCATATTTTTACCGGAGCGTAAAATTCAACTCAACGGTGAACAACAAAACCGGACTCAGAAAGCAATAACATCAGCCGCGGAAGGGCCATGTGTTACGCTGCGGTAAGTGGTGAACTCCACCTTCTGACCGGCACTCAGAGATTTATTCCCTGTATTGGCGATGGAAGTACGCTGAACATAAATTTCAGAAGAACCATCAAGCGGGCAAATAAAACCGTAGCCTTTAGCCTGATTATACCATTTAACTAAACCCATTTTTAACATCATAATTTCTATCCTTTCTTTTGGGCATCCATGAACACACTTTTTTATTATTGTTCGGATGCGTTTGCCCATTGCTAAGTTATTTTTTTATAAAAAACCTCTAATGAGCGAATTAGTTTTAACGACTACTTTTACAACTTTCACGACGTCTTATAAACGCCGTATTTACCTTTTCAGGTATGTAAAACCCGCCATCCGGCGGGTTTTACTCTGCTGATATGATTAGCGATTAACGTTGTTTCATATCATCACGTTTGTCTCTTATCAGAGTGCAATAACGTTAGCAGCAGCAGGACCGCGCGGGCTATCCTGAATGGTGTATTCTACACGCTGGCCTTCGGCCAGAGTTTTGAAACCATCGGTTGCGATTGCAGAGAAATGTACGAATACATCCTTACCGCCATCAGCCTGCTCAATAAAACCAAAACCTTTGCTTTCATTGAACCACTTAACCTGACCATTTTTCTTCGACATATTTAAAACCTTTTACAAAATATAAAATCCTGCCATTCGGCAATACTAGCCAATAGTTCAGACAATTACTTATGGGGAGGACTTAGAAGGTTCGTCTTGGAAGCGGAATCATCGGGAAAGAGATAACGTCTGGGAGGAACTGCTTTACTCTACACTCATACATAAATAGCGCTGCAACACAGGCTGCAAGCATTTACTCATAAGTGCAGAGCAATAGCAAGTCACGTTGCGCAATTATTCTGGCGTTAAACATTAACGGTGAATATTAGTCTTTAAAATCAGGGAGATTGAAACTTTAGATTTACGTAAATTTTTATCAGAGGCGCGAAAACGGTCTGTTTTTGCTGTATCAATGCATCTTTTGCAAAATAAGCTCAGCTATTCTTTGGAGCAGTTTCTCAGCCTGGTCACCCTCGATTTTGGCGTCAACCGGTAAATACCACCAGTCTGGCTGAGCAAAAGAACGACATTTTACTGCATCCTTTTCAGTCATCAGAAGGACCTGTCCTGGTGCCTTCACAGCTGACAGTTGTCCGGAGGTGTAAGCCTGATGATCCGAAAAAGCGACTTCCTTTTGTACATTTATCCCTAGCTGTTTCAACGTGGAAAAGAAACGCGGTGGATGCCCGATGCCGGCAATCGCAACCACATTTTTCAATGCAGAAGCATCACACTGTTCACCTGTGACCAAATTTATCGCTTTGCCAGGTTGCAAGAACATCGCTAACTCACCAGGACGGGCTGTGCCCCCATTGGTAATAACCGCATCCACTGAACGCAAACGAGATTCTCTTTCACGCATAGGTCCTGCAGGTAACCAGTGACCATTACCAAAACGGCGGACTCCGTCGATCACAACAATTTCGATATCACGCTGAAGTGCATAATGCTGTAATCCGTCATCCGTGATGATAACGTCTAACTCATTTCCATCAAGTAATGCTTTCACCGCATCAGAGCGAACCGGAGACACCGCAACCGGTGCCCCGGTTCTCTGAAATATTAGCACTGGCTCATCACCTGCCTGCGTGGTGGGCGTCGCCTCCGTCAGCAATAAGGGATAGTGCTCAGCCCTGCCACCATAACCGCGCGAAACGACTCCAACACGAAAACCATGCTGCTGGAGTGTTTCAACCAGCCAGATCACCACCGGCGTTTTACCATTACCTCCGGCAGTCAGATTTCCGACCACCACGACAGGCACCGAAGCCCGCCAGCTTTTTTTAAGCCCCGTTTTATAGCTGTAACGGATCAAAGTTGAAACTAACCCGTACAACCATGAAAGAGGCAGGAGTAACAGATATAGCGGTGATTTCCCTGACCAGATGCGCTCAATCATTGGCCAAACTGCATCCGGTACAGCTGTGAGTAAACACCACGCTCTTCGAGCAGGCTCGTATGTGAACCACGTTCCACCACGCAACCATCTTCAATGACCAGAATCTCATCGGCCTTTTCAATAGTGGATAAACGGTGTGCGATCACCAGGGATGTGCGGTTTTTCTGTAGTTCGTCGAGTGCAGCCTGAATAGCACGCTCAGATTCAGTATCAAGGGCAGATGTCGCTTCATCAAGGATCAGAACCGGCGAGTCACGCAGCAAGGCACGCGCAATTGCGATACGCTGACGCTGGCCACCGGAGAGCAGAACGCCATTTTCACCAATGACCGTATCCAGCCCTTGATCCATTTTGCTGATAAAGTCCATCGCGTAAGCCATCGTCGCCGCTTTTTCGATTTCTTCGCGGGAGTACATATCCGTACGGGCGTAAGCGATGTTATTGGCAATGGTATCATTGAACAGGTGGACGTTCTGAGAAACGAGTGCCACCTGATCACGTAATGACGACAGGGTATATTCCCGCAGATCATGACCATCCATCAGGATATTACCTTCCTGAATGTCATAGAAACGGGTCAGCAAATTCGCGATAGTCGATTTACCGGAACCTGAGCGGCCAACCAGTGCAACAGTTTTACCCTCCGGCAGGTTGAAGGAAATATCACGCAAAGCAGGAATATCGCGTCCCGGATAAGTGAAGGTCACGTTTTTGAATTCGACATTTCCGTTAACGCGTTTGACTTCCAGTTTCCCTTCGTCTTTTTCCTGTTCCATATCCAGGATTGAGAACAGCGTCTGACAAGCGGCCATACCGCGCTGGAACTGGGAGTTCACGTTAGTCAGGGACTTCAGCGGACGCATCAGGGCAATCATAGAAGAGAACACAACGGTGATAGTACCCGCGCTGAGCGTTTCCATCACGGACGGGAAGCTTGCCGCATACAACACGAATGCCAATGCCAGAGAGGCGATCAACTGAATAATCGGGTCTGAAATTGAAGAAGCGGAAACCATACGCATACCTTGCTGGCGCATACGGTTACTCACTTTATCAAAACGCGCGGTTTCAACTTTCTGGCCACCGAAGATCAACACTTCTTTATGACCTTTGAGCATCTGTTCCGCGCTGGTCGTCACCTGTCCCATGGTGTTTTGCATTGTTTTACTGATATTACGGAAGCGTTTAGACACCACACGGATAACAACAGAAACAATCGGCGCAATTACTAACAGGATTACAGAAAGCTGCCAGCTGTAATAGAACATCATGACAAACAGACCAATGATTGACGCACCTTCACGTACGACGGTCACGAGCGCACTGGATGATGAAGACGCCACCTGCTCGGAATCATAGGTGATACGGGAAAGTAAGGTACCGGTAGATTGCTGGTCAAAGAATGCTACGGGCATTCTCATCATGTGACCAAACAGACGACGACGCATATGCATCACCACTTTGCCCGAAACCCATGAAATGCAGTAACTCGAAATGTAGCCACTGACCCCACGCACAACCATCAGACCGATAACGACCAATGGCATCCAGAGTAGGATCGAGCGGTCAGCTTTACAAAACCGTCATCCAACAGAGGCTTCAGCAAAGACAGCATGAAAGTATCACTGGCAGCGTTTGCGACCAGCGCAATAGCCGCAGCGATCAGCCCGGCTTTAAAAGGTGTGATCATCGGCCAAAGGCGACGAAATGTCTGCCATGTGGAGAGATCTTTATCGTTCATCATGCAATATCAACCAGCATCGAAAGAAATAGCGGTCTATTCTACTCATTATCTGTAGATACTCCAAACTGGCGGTGATACCAACGGGGGATTAATTGCTCACGTAAGCCTTTAATTGTCCAATAATCATCAAAAACGAAGAGGCTGAGTTGACCCGATTCAGACGTTGAATGCCAGTCATAGTGCGCTTTGTTGTATCTGCTAACAACTTTATGTGCCGGCAGATGCCATTTATTAAAACGGGATGCGGACGCCAGTGCGATAACCGGCTTAACTGCCCGCAAAAATGGAGGTGTCGATGACGTATTGCTGCCATGATGAGGAACCTGAAGTACAGTGGCTTGCAGTTCGCTCCGCCACTTCCTGACTAACGCTTTTTCTGTTTCAGTTTCAATATCTCCGGTCAGGAGCAAACTGAATGAACCGTCATCAATGCGGATAACGCAGCTGTCGTTATTCCCTGCATCCTCTGACATTTTATCCGGCCACAAAACGTTAAAATCCAGCCCCTGCCAGCGCCATTGCTCGCCTGCTATGCATTTCAGATGATGCTGATCCGACAAAGCACTTTCACGAACGCTGGCGGCAGGATAACGGTTTTGTAACGGGGCCAAACCGCCCCGGTGATCCATGTCATTATGACTGATAATTATCTGTTCCAGCTGAATATTCTTCCAATTTAAATAAGGGATAATATTTTGTTCAGCGGCTGAGCCCCCTTCCCAACGGTTGCCGGTATCATAAAGAATGCCCCGGCCGTTTTTGCTGATAAGAACAGACAAGCCATGTCCGATATCAAGCATATCAACCCGCCAGCGCTCCGATGGATTTCTGTTCAGCCAGACAGAAGAGATCGCAAAAAGCGACAGCAACAGTGAAAGGCAATATCTCAACGGGCAAATCCGCCAGCACAGAAGCACCAGCCATCCCATCAGGCTCACGGCCAGAAATGACTCACCCAATGGGATCCAACCGTCCGGTAATGCTTTTACCCCCCACAAAGCCAATCTCAATGTGGCATCCGCCAGTTGCCAAAGCAGAGCTTGTGCGTTATCCATCAATGCGCAGGGCGCGGCGTTCGTCAACAAGGCCAGTAATACCAGCGGGACTGTGATCAATGAAACAACCGGAACTGCCCACATATTGGCCGGAAACGAGAAAACGTTTATGCCGTGGAAAATCCAGACCTGTAAGGGCAACAGAAGAAGTGTCATTCCCACCTGCAGATGCCCCCAGCGAAACAATGCCCAATACCATGCCTGCTGAAACATTGCAGGAAGAGGCACCCACTGGAACCAGAAAACCAGAGCCCCCACCGCGAAGCATGACAACCAGAAGCTGTCGGACAATAAATTCATAGGGTCGACCAGCAGAAGCATAGCCACCACCCAAAGCCATATCTGGCACGGATGACAGCGGACACGGAACAGACGCAGCAGGATCCACATCAACACCGCAAACGCTGCACGCAGCGCAGGTGCATTACCTCCGGAAAGCCAGGTATAGAACAGCAGAAAAACGCCGCTCACGAATAACGGAAATCGGTAGTCAATCAGTTTTACCGGCAGCAGATACTGCAATCCACGCGCCAGCCACCATCCAAATAACGCCGCAATTCCAATATGTAGGCCTGATATCGCCACCAGATGCGCGATGCCAGTCTGTTGTAACAGTAGCTTATCTGCAGCCTGTATAAATCCTTTTTCGCCAAAAGCCAGTGCAATCAGTACAGGCGTATTTTCCATCGGTGGCATCTTCTGCTGCAACCGCTGAATAAATTGCTGACGAAGCGAACTTCTGGCATCTAATAGCTGCCTGTTACGGACAGTTGCTGTCAGAGGTGCATGCTGAGCCAACGCCCAACGCTGGGCATCAAATCCGCCTTCATTCAGCAAGCTGTGGACGGGCCGCATACTGACGATCATATCCCAGCGCTGGCCCGCTAACAGTTCTCCCTCTGTCTTGTCCCATTTAGTGCGGAACATGACCGGCGGGAAAATTATTTTTCCTTCTGCTTTTTCTATTTTGAAGAGTACAGAAGATGTACTGGTGCTCCCGAGATTAATACTCTCTACCACGGCGATAACATGACGCTTTGTGCCCTGAAGCGCTGAAATCTGATCGAGCTGAATACCGCCCTGAAACGAGGCCCAACTGAAACTCAGCAGGCCGATCGCTATCAGGCTGAATATTTTGTGATGAAATCTGAAGCAGCATGAGGCGCAAAGACACAGCGTGACCAGATGAATAGCCGAAGGAAGTTGGGAAAAAATAAGCAGTGGCAACATCCCTGCAATAACCGCTAAAGCAGCCTCGTCCAGTGAAATTTTGATGTTTTACTCCCTTCACGTTCATCAGACATGTTTTCGTGCCGGAGTATGATTTTCATGCAAAGAAGGAGCAACCAGGAAAGCAAAACGCTGCGTGACGT